>CAYQRS010000116.1:0-5026 GCA_964419825.1 uncultured Eubacteriales bacterium | reverse complement strand
ATAACATCCTTAAGCTTTGAGTTTGATGACGGATCGGGACCACCGTCACGAACGGCAACAGCAATCTCTCTGCCGATTTTTGTAAAAACTTTTGCTCTTGCACCATCAGTTTTTTCTTTTTTACGCTTAATGGTGCTCCATTTGTTATGTCCTGACATATAGTAAAACCACCAATCATTAAATTACATTTATGTATTTTAACATAAAAGAATATTTTTTTCAACCACTGTAGGCTTATTTTTTCGCATTTTCGCAAATATACACTTTCGTTGACTTTGATGGTATAAATAAATTATAAGGACGCACTTGTCTTGCCAACACCTTTGTCAGATTTTACGACCAAGGCTACACTCCGACTCTCACGCCCTATTCAAACGGCGACGGAACAACAGCCCTCCTCATTTACCAAACCGCTTTAAAAAATGTTCGTATTCTCGAAATCAACGACAAATACGAAGTCACAAACGATATTACAGTCAATTACCTTGCCGACAAATATGTTGCCTTCACCAAAGGAACAGACGGCGTTGTTACAAAACAGCCCGACTGCATCAACAAAGGCATAAAGACCTACACCTGCACGGATTCTCAACGAGCTTTTTGGCTTTGATGTAATTTAAGGACAAAACAACAACCGGAGATAGCATTAAACTATCTCCGGTTTCTTAATCGTTGCTGTTCAAAGCAATGCTTCGATTTTTTCGGCTGTTTGCCTTAGCTGTGCCGCTTTTTGCGGCTGTGCGGCAGACATACTTGCGCTGTCACGCTTGAGGCGTTTGGCGAGCGTTGAAAGATACTCCTCCGCCAAGGCTGTTTTGCAGGCAGGTATCTCTCCGTAATATTCGTAATGCGGTTCATAATCGGTTTTCTGCGCCGAATATGCTGCCGAAATCACGCAATAGGTTTTGCCTGAATCACGGCAAATATCCTCCTGCAGAATTTCGTAACCGTTTTCCATCAAAAACAGCCTGAGCTGTTCGGGGTGGCTCATCGGTTGCAAGACCAGATGCTTGGCTTCGTTCTTCAGCCACGGTGCGTTTTCGAGCAGTTGGGCAATCAATATTCCGCCCATACCGGCAATGACAACATCATCTACCTCATCGGGTTCGAGCTTTTCAAGCCCGTCGGAAAGCCGAAGCTGTATTTTGTCGGTTAAATCGGCATCCTCAACCGCTTGCCTTGCGTTTGCTAACGGACCGCTGCGCAAATCCGCCGCAACGGCGCAGGGACAAATGCCTTTTTGCACCAAATAAACCGGTAAATATGCGTGATCCGTGCCAATATCGGCAACCTTACTGCCCCGCCTGACAAACGCCGCAACACAGGCGAGCCGTTCAGATAAAGCTCTCATTATTTTGCAAGGAAGGCGTTGATTTTTTCAACAAGTTCATCTGCATTTACGCCGTGAACCATGCAAGCCTGCTCAACGCTTTCACCTCTTGCAGAGGGGCAGCCGAGGCAATGCATACCCATTTCAAGGAAGAAGGGAGCAACCTCACGGTGAGCATCGAGAATATCGCCGATTGTCATTGTTTTATCGATCTGTGTCATTTTAAAAAACATCCTTTCGGTAATCTTTAAATTTCATTTTATCAGCCTTTTCTTATTTTGTCAATCTGCTTGACGATTAGCCTTAATAATGTTAAAATTTTTTATATTTTAAACATTGGAGTAAACAATGGAAAGCTTGAATTTTAAAAACGGAAAATTCCGTATTCTTCAGGTCAGCGATCCGCAGGATTTACATTATCCTCGCAGAGCGATGATAAAAATGCTCAACAAAGCATACGATAAATATAAGCCTGATTTGGTTGTTTTCACGGGCGATAATGTGCTTGGCAACCACCTGCTTGATGCACGCTTCGGCAACGGTCAAAGCGCACACGGTAAGCAGGCAACGCTTGAGCGTTACAAAAAAGCACTCGATGTGATTATTATGCCCTTGGTCAAGCGGAATATAAAATTCACATTCATATTCGGCAATCATGACGATATGAATTGCCTGACGAAAAAGGAGATAATCGATCTCTATCGCCGCTATCCGAACCTTGTCGGCTTAAGCTCCACCTACGGCAATGGCAGCATAGGCACATACAATCTGCCAATTTATTCCGACGGCAAAATCAAATACAACCTTTGGTTTATGGACACGGCGTGGCACGACAAGGCTCAAAACAAGTGCCGCACGGGAGTTCAAAAAGCAGCGGTTGATTGGTACAAAGCAAAAAACCAACAGCTCGGCGGCGTGCCCTCGCTGATGTTTCAGCATATCCCGATGCCCGAAACCGTCAACGCAACCGAAGCCTGCAACGAAGATGACGATTGCGCAATCAAAGCAAACGATGGCTTCATCCGCTTAAAGAAGAATGTGGTAATCGGCGGCAGACTTTATGAGCCGACACCCGGCTATGAGGAAAATAACGGTCAGTTCAACGCTTTAAAGGAAAGCGGCAACCTCCAAGCTGTCGTTTACGGTCACCACCACCGCAACAATTTTGACATTGTGCTTGATTCCGTCAGAATGATACAAACGCCCTGTGCGAGCTTCCGCTGTTACGGCAACACACAGCGTGGTGTTCGCCTGTTTGAAATTGATGAAAGCACCGCAAGCTTCACCCACAAGCATTACAGCTATTTTGATATTTGCGGCAAAAATCCGCTCAGCGCACTCCTCTATTTTTTCAGCGCAGATGAATTTGAGCGTTACAGCCGCCTAACTTACGGCGCTTTAATTGCCACAGTAGTTGCCGAAGCTGTTAAAATCTTGGTGAAAATGTTAATTAAATGTTAAAATATGAAAATATTGAAAAAAGGTCTTGAAATTTGACAAGAATTGGATTAGAATAAGTTTTAGCACTTGAAAGGTTAGAGTGCTAAAACGAATTTGATACTAATTACAGGAGGAGATATAAATGACACTCAAACCACTTGCAGACAAGGTTGTTGTTAAAGCAGCCGAAGTCGAAGAAACCACAAAAAGCGGCATCATCCTTGCCGCATCCGCTCAGGAAAAGCCCCAGTTCGCTGAGGTTGTTGCAGTCGGCCCAGGCGGCAAAATCGACGGCAACGATGTTGAAATGACCGTTAAGGTCGGCGATAAGGTTATCGTCGGCAAATACGCAGGCACAGAGGTCAAGCTCAACAAAGAGGAATACACAATCGTTCGCATCAGCGACATTCTTGCTATTGTAGAATAATTCAATCTACACGCTGAAATATTAAGGAGGAAATGAACAATGGCAAAACAAATCATTTACGGCGAAGATGCCCGCAAGGCTCTTCAGGCAGGCATTGATAAGCTTGCAGACACAGTTAAAATCACACTCGGTCCTAAGGGCAGAAATGTTGTTCTCGACAAAAAGTACGGTGCTCCCCTCATCACAAACGACGGCGTTTCAATCGCAAAAGAGGTTGAGCTTGAAGATCCCTTTGAAAACATGGGCGCACAGCTCATTAAGGAAGTTGCAACAAAGACAAACGATGTTGCAGGTGACGGCACAACAACCGCTACCCTTCTTGCACAGGCTCTCGTTCGTGAGGGACTCAAAAACGTTGCCGCAGGTGCAAACCCGATGGTTGTCAAAAAGGGCATCAAGCTTGCAGTTGAAGCCGCAACCAAGGCTGTTAAAGAAAACTCCAAGCCTGTCAGCAGCTCAGCCGACATCGAAATGATTGCAACCATTTCATCTGCTGATGCCGAAATCGGCAAAATCATTGCAGACGCAATGGAAAAGGTCAGCGCAGACGGCGTTATCACAGTTGAAGAAAGCAAAACCGCAATTACCGACAGCGACATTGTTGAAGGTATGCAGTTTGACCGTGGCTACATCAGCCCCTATATGGTAACAGACACCGATAAGATGGAAGCAGTTATCGATGACGCTTACATCCTTATCACCGATAAAAAGCTCGCAAACATTCAGGAAATCCTGCCCTTGCTTGAGCAAATTCTCCAGGCAGGCAAAAAGCTTGTTATCATCGCTGAGGATATTGAGGGCGAGGCTCTTTCAACAATCCTTGTCAACAAGCTTCGCGGCACATTCACCTGCGTTGGCGTTAAAGCACCCGGCTTTGGTGACAGAAGAAAAGAAATGCTCCGTGACATCGCAACCCTCACAGGCGGCGAGGTTATCACAGAGGAGCTTGGTCTTGAGCTTAAGGATACTCAGCTCACTCAGCTCGGTCGTGCAAGACAGGTTAAAATCTCTAAGGAGAACACAATCATTGTTGACGGCGCAGGCGACAAGGAGGCTATCAAAGCCCGTGTTGCTCAAATCAGAACACAGATTTCAACCACAACCTCCGATTTTGACCGTGAAAAGCTTCAGGAGCGCCTTGCTAAGCTTGCAGGCGGTGTTGCCGTAATCCGTGTCGGTGCGGCTACAGAAACCGAAATGAAAGAAAAGAAGCTTCGCATTGAAGATGCTCTTGCCGCAACAAAGGCAGCAGTTGAAGAAGGCTGTGTTGCAGGCGGCGGCGTTGCCCTCGTCAACGCAATTCCCGCAGTTGAGGCTCTCCTCAACACAGAGGATGCCGATGTTAAGACAGGCATCAAAATCGTACTCAAGGCTCTCGAAGCTCCCATCCGCCAGATCGCCGCAAACGCAGGTCTTGAAGGCAGCGTAATCGTCAACGATATTCGCACAAGCGGCAAAATCGGCTACGGCTATGATTTTGCAACCGACGGCTATGTTGATATGGCAACAGCAGGTATTCTCGACCCGACTAAGGTTACCCGTTCGGCTCTCGAAAACGCCGCAAGCGTTGCTTCAATGGTTCTCACAACCGAAAGCCTCGTTACCGACAAGCCCGATCCTGCCGCTGATGCGGCAAATGCAGCAGCTATGGCTGCAGCTCAGGGCGGCGGAATGTATTAATAACCCCTTAACCGATTTCGGTGCGGCTCATTTTGAGCCGCACTTTTTTATTGCCGCACTCACAAACATTTGTTCTTATTTCTATTGACTTATATTTACTTTTTTGATAAAATAATAAAGTTAGTTATACTATTATTGAGGTGTAATAA
>CAYQRS010000115.1:0-5075 GCA_964419825.1 uncultured Eubacteriales bacterium | reverse complement strand
CAACCATACCCATGCCGTATTCCTTTGCCTTGTCGATTGCCATTTGCATTGCCCTGTGACCGATAACCTGTCCCATACCGTTGTGTCCGTCAATAACGGCGGTTGTGGGGGTTTCTTTAACAATTTCAAAATTTGTTACGGGCTGTTGGATTCCTGCCTTGATTCTGTCAAGGTAAACAGGCTTAAAGCGGTTACAGCCGTGGGATTCGATTCCTCGTCTGTCCGATTCAAGAAGAATGTCAACAACGATTTCAGCATCATCCTCGGGAACACCGTAGCCGATGAACGCATCCTTGCAAAAATCGTGTATTGTCTTCCAATCAACAACTAACTTTGCCATTTATAAACATCTCCTTAATGAATATTTATTTTATTTAATCTTCAGCCCAATTTTTTGAGCGTTCAACTGCTTTTTTCCAGCCCTTATAGAGCCTATCTCTTTCGTCCTTGGTAATTTGCGGCCAAAAGACCTGATCAACCTCACGGTAGTTTTCGATTTCGGCTGTGTCCTTCCAATAGCCGATGCAAAGACCTGCAAGGTATGCCGCACCGAGCGCAGTTGTTTCAACATTCTTCGGTCTGTTGACCTGCGTGCGGATGAGGTCGGCTTGAATTTGCATCATAATGTTGCTGATGCTTGCACCGCCGTCAACACGAAGCTCACTCAGCTCAATGTTGCTGTCCTGCATCATTGCTTCGAGCAAATCCGTCATCTGGTAGGCAATGCCCTCAAGGGCGGCACGGCAAAAATGCGCACGGTTAACTCCCCTTGTGATGCCGACGATACAGCCCCTAGCGTACATATCCCAATAAGGCGCACCCAAGCCCGTGAAGGCGGGAACAAAATAAATTCCGTTCGCATCGTCAACGGTTTCGGCAAGCTCATCGCAACGGCTCGCAGTATCTACCATGTGAATTTCGTCACGCAGCCATTTGATAACACTGCCTGCGTTAAAGGCAGAGCCTTCGAGGGCGTATTCGACCTTATCGCCGATTCCCCACGCAATGCCTGAAATCAGGTTGTTGTGCGAAACAACTCGCTTCTCGCCCGTGTTCATCAGCAAGAAACAGCCTGTGCCGTAGGTGTTTTTGGCTTGACCCGGCTTGAAACAGCCTTGACCGAAAAGTGCGGCAGGCTGGTCGCCGATTGCGCCGCAAATCGGCACACCTTCAAGCAGCTCAAGACCGAGGATGCCGCCTGCAATCGTGCCGTAGTTCATACTTGAGGGAACGGCCTTCGGCAATATTGACATTGGTATTCCCAATTTATTACACAGATATTCGTCCCAACAGAGCTTATCAACATCGAAAAGCATTGTTCGGCAGGCGTTTGAATAATCGGTTATGTGAACTCTGCCACCTGTTAAATTCCAAATCAGCCAAGTTTCAACCGTGCCGAAAAGGAGGTTGCCCTCCTCGGCGAGGGTTTTCGCAATCGGAACATTATCCAAAATCCATTTGATTTTTGTGCCCGAAAAATAGGCATCGATAAGCAGACCTGTGTGTTCCTTAACATAATCGTTAAGACCCTCTTCAATCAGCTTTTCGCAAATATCCGCCGTGCGGCGGCATTGCCAAACGATTGCGTTGTAAACAGGCTTGCCTGTGCGCTTATCCCAAAGAATGGTGGTTTCACGCTGATTGGTTATTCCGATTGCGGCAATTTCCTCAGGCTTGACCTTACCCCTTGCGAAAAGCGAGGTTATTGATTGAAACTGACTGTAGAGAATTTCCATCGGATCGTGTTCAACCCAACCTGCTTGGGGATAAATCTGGTCGAATTCCTTTTGAGCCTTCGCAACGATCTGACCGTGCTTGTTGAAAATGATTGCACGGCTGCTGGTTGTGCCTTGGTCGAGTGCCATAATGTACTTTTTAGCCATCGGAAATCACCCTTTCTGAATTACCATTATATAATACTACAAAAAAGCGTTCAGGTCAATCGAGTTTTAGTCAAAATTAACCAAAAGCGGTGCTGTAAGTATTCCACAGGGAAGAAGCCTGTATTCATTTGTCCAACGGGTGCCCCTCCTGCGCCAAGCATCGGGACCGTGCCAACGGCAGGCAATATCCGCATTGTGGAGCGCACCGAAGGTGTTGAAGCGGTTGCCGTATGCCTTGATTGCAACGGTGTGATTGCCGCTTGAAATGTCGCCGAGCGGTGCGGTATAAGGTGAAAGAGCAACGATATTGTCCTTTGAGCCGTCAACGCTGACCGAGCAAACAGGCTGAACGGATTGGTTGAGCATAATATGCGAGCCGCTCGGTGCATTTAATTGAAGCTTATAGGTGACATTGCCGCCGTAGAACGGCAAGCCCTGCCTTGTCCAATCGCCAAATTCGAGCGAGTGAACAGGTGCTGTGATTTTGAAGCTTGTGCCTGCAACCTCAACGCCGAAATCGCCGAGCAGGTAGCAAGCCTCAAGCGTTGAAACCTCGCCGAAGCTGCGGCTGATGTAAAGCTCATTCCTGCCCTTGCTGAGCTTGCCGAGGCAGATTTTGTCAATCGAATCGTCAACGAATTTGCCGTAGGGCTTGTTTTCGATATCCTTGCCGTTGAACTTGATAGCGGATTTGTCTGCATCCTCAAGCGCAAGCGTTACGCAATCGACTTCAACCTCGGAATCGATGATGAATTTAAGCTCAACCGTGTGGCTTTCTTCAATCGTTTCGCCCTCAAAGAGCCAAGGCTGCGCGCCGTAAGCGATTGCGTTGTGCATATCAAGCTCTGACTTGATTTTGTCGCAGATTGTGAGTATTTCCGTTTTGCCCTGCCATTCTCCGCCGTCATAGCGGTAGAAATCGGGCATATCGAGCAGGGCGACATTCGGCTCGTCAAGCTCAATTTCCGCCTTGCCGTCAACAGAGCCGATAACCGTGAAGCTGTTGGAGGGTGCGGATTTTTTGTCTGTTCTGCCTGCGGTCAGCTTGAGCAGAACGCTGTCATGACCGTAGAGCCTGAAATCAACGAAAGTATCGCCATAGCGGTAGTCCGAGCCGAGCGGCTGAATTTCGCCCGTCATTGTGTTCCAAAGCTCCGCCGTATATTCACCCTTTAAGCGCAGAGTGTAAACCTCGCTGTTTGCCTTGTAATAATCCTCGCTCTCGTTAACGGGGGCAATGAAAAGCCAACGGCAATCGCCGTCATCACGGAGTTGATAGATATGGTTTTCCGTTCTTTCGCCGTTTGAAGCGATAAGGTCGATTTCTCTTGTTTCTTTGAGTGCGGAAAGGATTTGCAGCTTAGACCAGCCGATTTGAGTCTGCTCCTCGGCAAAATCCTTTGCGGCGCTGTTCGGCAGAGCGTCAACATATTCGGGCAAAGAGCCTGCGAAAATGACCTTACCGCCGTTAGCGGCAAAGCTTTTGAGGAAGCTGAGAGTTGTTGAACGCAGAGTGAGGCAGTTCGGCACGATGATCGTGTCATACTGCATTTTGCCGACCTTTGTGCCGTTCGCAAGCGAAGCGAGATTGCCCTCGCAAATATAGTTGAAATCAATAAGACCGTAAAGCAGCCAATCGCAGAGCTGAAGGAACTGCTCATCGGCCTCCTTGCGTGCATCTGCCGTCTGCTCACGAGGACCGTAAAGCAGCCAATAGCTTTCAATCGGGTGAATAACGCCGACTCGAACGATCGGCTTGCCCCTTGTCAAAGCGGTGTTAACACGGGCAAAGTGGTTTTCAATGAAGCTGTATTCCTTGTACCACGGCGAATGGTGACCGATTGAAGCAGGATAATCACGCTTTGCCTCGCCCTTCATTGAAACCCAGTAAAGGTGCGGCACACGAACCGTTACGCCGAGAGCCGCCTGCCAATCACCCTGAAGCTTGTGACCTCGGAATGTGAAATTCCAGCCTGTTACGCCGTAAAGCTCGCTGAGCATACCCTCTCTGCCGTATTGGTGAACTGCGGATTGGCATTGCTTTGCCGTTGTAAGCTCTCTGTTATCACAGAGCATATCAATGCCCGGCAGACGGAAGCCTCGGTAGCTGCGCATACAGTCACCGACTGCGGCGTTTTGCGATGAAAGTGTCGGTTCCTCCATCATGTGACCTGTCAGAGCAAGGTTGTTCTTTTCGCACCAAGCGCCGAGATTATCGGCAAAGGCGCAGGCAAAGCGCTCTGCAATATGGTCGTGATAGCGGTAGCGTGTTACGCTGACACCGCTCGGCTTTTCCCAAAACAGCTCGGGCAGGCTGTCGAACAAATCAGCGCCGTAAGCTTCCTTGAAGGTTTTATCGAAATCGGTTGTGTAGGGCAAAATTGCATCGGTGTCGCCGATTGCCTTGCCGAACATCTTTTTGCGTGCAACCTGCGGTTCGTCTGTGAAGATTGCAGGCACGGTCTTGCCGAAATCCTCGCCGCAACATTCCTTGTAACGCTCATGTGTGCAGGCGATGAAATCGTTGATTGCGTCGTGCGAGAGCGTGTCAACATAGGATTGCAGGTTGAACCACGGTGAGGGAGCTTGCGTTTCGCAGTAAGCGTACCAGCAGCTTTCGCTTGCTTCGTTCTCCGCAAGGCGGCGGTATGAGGCAAGACAGCCGTTTTCGTCAAGCTGAACATCATATCTCGCAATCAAAAATCCATTTTCGCTGCGAACGGCATCAGCAGAGGCATCAAGCGATTTTTCTGCGCCGAAGCCGTAGGCCTTGCGAGTAAAAAGCAAATATTTTTCACGGTTTTCCGGCTTTTTCGTAACCATTCCGCCGCCGAAGCCCGACGGCCATTTATCCTCGTCATAGAGCCAAGCAAGCATCTTGTTGTCCTTTGCCTTGCCGATACAGCCACGGATGAAATCCATATATTCGTCAGAGAGATATTCGGTTGCAAGACCGACACGAACGTGCATGTGGAAGCCGCCCATGCCCATTTCTTTCATATAATCGATTTCTCTGTGAAGCAGCTCCTTGTTGAGCTTGCAGTTCCACGCCCAAAACGGCGCACAGCGGTATTCGCTCGTCGGATCGGAAAAAAGCTCTGCGGTGAGGGGAGAATTCTTCTTTTCGTAAAGCATATTTTTTGCCTCCGTGAAATATTGTGATTGACAAAATGTATATAGTTATATTAAAAT
>CAYQRS010000114.1:0-5080 GCA_964419825.1 uncultured Eubacteriales bacterium | reverse complement strand
GCCCATAACGGCAACCTTGATATTTTTCTTACAATCAGCCAAAGCTTCGGTAACTCTGCCCGCAATTTCAATCATATTTATTCTTGTTCTGCCGCAGGTTGGGCAGGAAACAATTTCAACGCTGTTCTCAACCATATTAAGGGATTTCAAAATATCAATACCAGCTTTGACTTCTTCAATTGGCTCATCCGTTAATGAAACACGAATCGTATCACCGATGCCGTGAGCAAGCAAAGAGCCGATGCCTGCGGCTGATTTGATTATGCCCATACGCTTTGTGCCTGCTTCCGTGACACCAAGATGAAGCGGATAAGCGCACATATCCGCAACGGTTTCATAAGCGGCAATCGTATTCTGAACGCTTGAGGATTTAATCGAAATCACAATATCGTCAAAATCGTATTTTTCAAGCAAGGAGGCATGATAAAGCGCACTCTCAGCCATTGCTTGCGGAGTCGGTCCGCCGTATTTTGCCAAAAGCTCCTTTTCAACCGAGCCAGAATTAACGCCGATACGAATCGGCACTCCTGCCGCCTTACAGGCGTTTGCAACAGCCTTTACCCTGTCCTCCGAGCCAATATTGCCGGGATTTATGCGGATTTTGTCAACGCCTGCGCTAACGCTTTCGAGCGCAAGCTTATAGTCAAAATGGATATCGGCAACAACAGGGATTTTGAGTGAGCTTTTCAGTTGAGCAATGAGCTTAACTGCCTCCATATTCGGTACAGCGGCACGGATTATATCACAGCCTGCTTTTTCAAGCTCAAGTGCCTGAGCGACACTGCCCTCAATGTCATCCGAACGGCGGTTGAGCATTGACTGAACGGCAATCGGCTCATTGCCGCCGATTGCTATATTGCCGATTTGAACTCTTTTGGCAATTCTTCTTTTAAACATAAATCACACCTCATTCATCCCTGAAAAAGCTTAAATATATCGCTGAAGGTTACAACAGCCATAAAGGCAAGCAAAATAATCAAGCCTGCGCCATGAACCCAATTTTCGTATTTTGGCGGTATCGGCTTGCGGAACACCATTTCGATAAGCATAAAGAACAATCTGCCGCCATCAAGCGCAGGAATCGGCAAAAGGTTAAACACGCCGATATTTATCGAAATGAACGCCATAATATTGATGAGCATTGAATAGTTTGCGGAGGTTGTTGAAGCCTGAGCCGCATCGGCAATTATTTCAACCGTGCCGACAGGACCCGATAAATCCTTTAATCCGTATTTGCCTGTAATAATATCGCCAAGGCTCATCCAAACAAGCCTTGCAGACGACACGGTTTGGCGTATTGCCGCCTTTGAAACGCTGGCAAAGGTTTTGTCAACGCCCAAAATTGTCATATCCGAAACGATTTTTTCTTCACCGTTTTCGATGACGGTTGTATATTTAACATCGTTAATTGTTATTTTTTCACCGTTACGCTTAACGACAACATCGATTGATTCTTCACCACGAGCGAACATTAAATAGGACAAATCCGCATCGGAAAGAACCAATCTGCCATTGATTTTATAGATTTCATCGCCCGCCATAAGTCCACTTGCCTGAAGCTGTGAGCCTTCCTCAAAGGAATGAATAACATTCGTGCCGACCAAGTTCTGCTGTGAAATCAGCAAGGCGGTCAGAAGTGCGCCGAGAATCAAATTAACGGTTGCACCTGCCAAAACAACAAGGAAGCGTTGCCAAACGGGTTTGTTGCAAAAAGCGTTTTCGTCAGTGCTTTCTTCATCTTCACCCTCCATGCTGACATAGCCGCCGATTGGCAAGGCACGCAGAGAATAAAGGGTTTGTTTGCCTTTCTTTTTGAATATGGCAGGACCCATACCGATTGAAAATTCATTGATTTTGATTTTAAAAAGCCTTGCAACGGAAAAATGCCCCAACTCATGAGAAATAATAATCACGCCGAAGAAGGCAACCGCAAGAATAATCGGCCAAGCTTTACCCCAAATTTCAAGAAAGGTTGACAAAAGAAAACTCCTCCTATTTTGAAGAATTGTTAATTACGAATTCCCTCGCCCATTTATCTGTTTGAAGAACATCGTCAAGGGTGTAATCAGTTACCTTTGGCGCATCTGTAAGAGCCCTTGCGCAAAGGCGTGCAATATCCAAAAACTTAATTTTTCCCTCACGGAACAGCAGATTTGCCATCTCGTTGGCGGAATTGACTGCCGCAGTACAAAGACCTCCTGCTGTGATAGCCTGCTTGCAGATGCCGATACATTCAAAGGTATCATAATCGGGCTTTGCGAAGGTTAAGGTTCCCCAATCCTCCAAATTCAACTGCTTAACAGGAGAAACAAAGCGTTCAGGATAGGTTAAAGCGTATTGAATCGGTATACGCATATCAGGCACACCGAGCTGAGCGATAACGGAATTATCGACATACTCAATGAGAGAATGGACAACACTCTGGCGGTGAACAACAATATCGACCTTATCGGCAGGCATATCAAAGAGCCAAACCGCCTCGATAAGCTCAAGTCCCTTGTTCATCATTGTTGCCGAATCGATTGTAATTTTCGCACCCATACTCCAATTCGGATGGTTGAGTGCCTCCTCAACGGTTACACCGCAAAGCTCATCCTTAGTTTTACCGAAGAAAGGACCGCCCGAAGCTGTAAGAATAATCCTTTTCAGCTCCTTTTTGCTGTTCATGCCCTGCAAAGCTTGAAAAATCGCAGAATGTTCGCTGTCAACGGGTAAAATATCAACATTTTTTTCCGCAGCTCTGCTCATAACGAGCTTGCCGCCTGCAACAAGAGTTTCCTTGTTGGCAAGGGCAATTTTACAGCCTGCATCAATGGCGGAAAGCGTCGGCTTTAAGCCTGCCATACCGACAATGCTGTTAAGAACAATCGCATCGCTTTTATCCGCGGCGCAGTCGCAAATTCCCTCAACGCCTGATAAAACCTTAATATCTGTATCGGCAAGCTTGATTTTAAGCTCCGCTGCGGCGGCTTCATCAGCCATAGCAACCATTTTCGGCTTAAATTCTCTTGCTTGCTTTTCGATTATATCAACATTTTTGCCTGCTGTCAGCGAGTGTACCGTATAACCGTGCAGCCTTGCAACATCAAGCGCCTGCACGCCGATTGAACCTGTTGAACCGAGCACGGTGACAGTTTTTTCGGACATAAGCCACTACCCTTTCAAAAATGGCGAAGCAACTCACGCCGCTTCGCCAAAAAAAATATTTTCTTTTAGCAATAAATTTTAAAGAGAACTCCGAGGACATAATAGACGAACGGTACGACAAAAATTATGCTGTCAAGTCTGTCCATTATTCCGCCGTGACCAGGAATAAGATTACCGAAATCCTTAATACCGCAGTTGCGTTTAATTGTTGAAGCGGTAAGATCGCCGAGAATACTGACAAGTGAAGCGGCAATGTTCAAAAGAATCATAACCCAAAGCGGAATCGGGAAATTGGTATGACACCACCAGTTGCAAAGAAGCTGAGCAATGATATTGACAAGAACAGAACCGACTACGCCGCCGATTGCGCCCTCAACAGTTTTCTTCGGGCTGATTTTCGGAGAAAGCTTATGCTTGCCGAAATTCACGCCTACAAATAGCGCAAAGGTATCGGAAAGAACAGCCGCCGAAACAGTGAACCAAAACAAGAAGCGTGCATGACCCCGTGACACGGCTTCAAATTCATCAACATAATATTTCATCTTTATAATTGTTGATGCCGCCGCAGGCAACAGGAACGACACAAGTATTGTTAAACCTGTTTGCTGAAAGGTTGTATGCTCGAAATCAATCAGCATAATTGCAAACATCAGGAAAACATAAAGCATTAATAGCAAACTGACAGGCAGTTGGAAGCTGAGCAAATGCGCATAAGCATTGTAAATTAACACACCTGCAGAGAAAATGATGCCCAAAGCCATTGTTGCTTTATTCTTTACGCCGAAAACCTTAATCAATTCGTATGTACCCATTAAAACAATGATATAAACAAATATATCGGGTATAATGGTCATAAACGAAGCAGTTAAGGCAACGCCGATAAATCCCCCTATAACGCCGCTGATAACTCTTGTTTTCATTAACTTCACCTACTTAAACTCCGCCGAAGCGTCTGTTTCTTTTTGAATAATCTTCAATAATTTTATCGAAATCCTCTGTTGTGAAATCGGGCCAAAGCTTATCCGTGTACCAAAACTCGGAATAAGCCGACTGCCAAATCAGAAAATTCGATATGCGCTGTTCGCCGCTCGGACGAACAATAATATCGGGGTCGGGTTGGTTCGCCGTGTATAATCCATCGGAAATCATCTGCTCGGTAATATCATCAGGAGATAATTCGCCCGATTTAACCCTTGCCGCAATGCTTTTAACGCTGTGCAGAATTTCCGCTCTGCCGCCGTAGTTAACGGCGATATTAACGGTTGTTCGTTTGTTTGCGAAGGATTCACTCTCTGCAACATCGAACAAATCCAGAATATCCTGCGGTATGCCCTCCCTTTCGCCTACAAGGTGCATAAACATACCCTTTTGCTCATTTTCCGCCTTGCGCTCCTGCGCCTCCTTAAGGTAATCACGAAAGAGGTTCATTATTGCCGCAACCTCTTCGGGGGGACGCTTCCAATTTTCGGTTGAGAAAGCATAAAAAGTCATACTCTCAATGCCCAAATCGCAACCGTATTCGCAAATTGTGCGGAAAGTGTTAGCACCTGCAACATGACCTTGGGAACGGGATAAGCCCCTTGCTGTTGCCCAACGACCGTTGCCATCCATTATAAAACCGATATGGCGAGGTAAGACAATACCCATATCAGATCTCCATAACCTCTTTCTCTTTAGCCGCAGCTATAGAATCGATTTCTTTAACGAATTTATCGGTTTTATCCTGAATCTGCTTCTCGCCCTCTTTGAGATCGTCCTCGGTAATCTCAGAAGCCTTTTCCATCTTCTTGAGCTTATCGATGCAATCACGCCTGATTGAGCGGATAGCAACCTTTGAATCCTCTGCTGTTGCGTGAATCGTTTTAACGATTTCCTTACGCCTATCCTCGGTGAGGGGCGGGAAGGTAAGGCGGAGAACAGAACCGTCGTTTTG
>CAYQRS010000113.1:0-5157 GCA_964419825.1 uncultured Eubacteriales bacterium | reverse complement strand
TCCGTAGCCTCCTCAAAAAGCAGGCGGCTGATCATTGAAGCGCCGTCTTTTTTATAGCTCCAATGCTCGTAATATTTGTTTTCGGCAAGGTAATCCTTTGCGTATTCAACAACCTTGTTAACGGTGATAACGCCCTCTGTCACGAGATCCACGCCCTCGATTTCGGCAGTCGGCGGAACATCGCCGTCAAAATCAAGATGCGCCTTCAGCGGCTTATGCAAATACTTTGCCGCAATCGAAGATGTTGTTCCGCCGCAAATAATATGCTTACCCTCTTTTGAAAAGAAGAGCGACATCATACGATCTGCATCGTCACGGTTTGAAGGAGGACCGAAAAGCATATTCATCGGTTCTCTTTTGCGTATTCTCACCACGCAGGCAGTTGCATCATCGCCAGGCTGATTGCCGTATAGCCTGTTACATTCATCGACAAGCATTGTTGAGAGCGTTTTTGCCGTATAGCCTGCGGGAACTAAGGTTTCCATAAAAGCTATTATATCATCACGCTTCCAGCCGAAGTTATATGCCGTGCCGATCCCCGCGTGAGGACAACCGTCACTCATAGCAATAAAAACATCGTTTTCCTGAAGCTTTATGATCGATTTAAAAATTTTCTTACCGCCGATATTCATTTCTGTTTTGGGATAATCGTAATTATTTTCATCACGGATAAGCACAACCTGCGGATTATCGTACTGAATAACCTCGGCGGTGAGATTATTTAAAAGGTGGATAATCGTGAAGGTTGAATAAGCAACCCCTCGCACGGAGCAAACGGGCAAGGTTGCCGCAATTGTGGAAACACATTCCTCAATCGGCAGCCCCTCTGACATCATAGTCGAAATAATCTTGGATGTCAAGGTCGAAAGTATACTTGCTTTAACTCCGCTGCCAAGACCGTCGGACAAAACGATAACGGTTGAATGTTCATCCGTTTCGACAATATCGACATGATCGCCGCAGAGCTGTTCGCCGTAATGATTTATACTTTTATAGCCAATGTCGGCACACAAATCATTCATCGGTGATTGACTCCTTCAGCTTTGCAAGTGCAATTTTTGTTTCTGCGGCTGTTTCGCCAAGCAATGAGGCGATTTCCTGCACAATACGCATTTGCTTATCAACAACCTTATCCGCAACCTCAACGGTTTGGCGGCTTATCTGTTCCTTTTTGTCACGCTCTTTTTGCTCATCCGTAACATCACGCATAATGCAAACAAGCAGATGTGAATCCTTATCGTAAACAACGGTTTGTTCAACATAGCAGCGGTATTCCGCCAAATAAACACGCTGATTATGTATATCTCTGCCTGTTCGCAAAACAGTTGCGAAAACGGTTGGATCAAGGATACGGATAACCTGATCACCGAGCACATCGCTTGCAGAACGGATATTCATAATTTTCATTGCGGAATCGTTTATCTGCTGAACCTCCAACTGTTCATTGAGAACAATCAAACCGTTTGGAGTATTTTTTACTATTGTATCGGAAAAGCTCTCCGCCTTATCTTTGAGGTAAGGCAGACACATCGAAATTTCCGCCTTGCCCTGTGCGATTGCAATCGCTTTTTCACGGCAGGTGTTATATCCGCAAGAGCCGCAATTAAGCTCCTGCGAGGGCTTGAATTTGCCCATTTGGCGGAGAATGTTGCTGATTTCAGCCTCCGACGGGGGCTGAAGCTTATGCTCGATGAATTCAAAATTCTTTTTCATCTCCGAGCAATCAGGCTGTTCAACCTCAAAATCCTCACTGCCCGCATATTCGACAACCTCAATATAATCCTTGACATTTGAGGTGTGGTGGTATTTTTCCATAACAGGACCTGCAATGCAGCTACCAACGCACGCTGACATTTCAATAAAGCATTTGTGAACCTTGCCGTTGATAATATCCTCAAGCGTTCTCATACAGGTTTCAATGCCGTCGATTGCTATATATGTATAACCCGACTCGTTCTTCGCCATTGTTTGAAGTATGCCGCCCGTTATCGGGAACAGCCTTGCACGGGTTTTTTCATCATTATCGGTTTCCTGCTCAAGCTCGATATTCTCTTCCTTGAGCCATTTTGTCAATTCTTCAAAGGTGAGAACTGCGTCAACAATGCCGCTGTAATGCTCTGCCTCGTCTTTCTTGGCAACGCATGGACCGATGAAAACGGTTTTGGCGTTTGGAATTCGCTTTTTAATATCCTGGCAGTGAACCTGCATTGGCGACATAACATCGGCAAGATATTCCAAAGCCTTGGGGAACTGCTTTTGAATGAGAAGATTGATTGAGTGACAGCAGGATGAAATAACAACATCCCTATCATCTTCCTTGAGCATTCGCTCATATTCGGTCTTAACCATTGTTGCGCCCAATGCGGTTTCTTCAACATCATAAAAGCCGAGCCTGCGGAGCGCTTTTCTCATTGAGTTAATTCCGATGCCGTCATAGTTGGCAATGAAAGACGGAGCAAGGCTGACAACAACAGGCGCACCGCTTTGCAAAAAGACCTTGACCTTTTCGGTTTCGTCAACAATCTCCTTTGCATCCTGCGGACAGACAACAAAGCAATGACCGCAGAGGATACATTCGTTGCCGATAATATGCGCTTGGTTGCCCGAAAAGCGAATCGCTTTAACAGGACAATGGCGTATGCACTTATAACAGTTCTTGCAGTTGGATTTTTTCAATGTCAAGCAATTCGGCATATACTGTTACCCCTTTTCGCTTAGCTGATTTTTAAACCGTCAATCTACCCTATACACAGCACGATTACACTTGCCGATATTAAGCTATCAGCAAGTGTAACGCAAATTTAAAAAATATTAGCTTTGATTATGCTTTTGCCTTGATATTTTCCTCAAAGAAGGAGTCAACCGTTTCGGGTGTTACCGAAAAGAAAGCATCATCAACACTCACGCAAACGCCCTGCTGGCATTTGCCCATACAAAATGTGCCGCTCAGCTCAACTTTATCGCTGAGATCGTTGTGCGAAATAAGATATTGGAGCTGTTCAACTACTTGACGAGAACCTTTAATATGGCAGGAACTGCCGATACAAACCGTTATTTTCATATCACTTTCTCCTTTTTAATCTTAATCTTAATCTTATTCGTAATCGACTACATCAACCCAAGAGAGCAAGAACTCACGCTCTTTCTCATTGCCTTTTACAGACTGAGAAGCGGCAACGATTGGCATCCATTTTTGAATATACTGCTTTGCGGTGTTGCTCTTTTGGCAGAACAAATCAAGGTATTTTTTTGCGCCCTCAATATCGCCGTGAAGCCAGAAAAGAAGATATGTTCTTGCGGCATCGGCTGAGGCGTTACCCTGAGTTGCGTGCGACCAGTCGATGATATAAGGTGTGCCGTCCTCTGCGATGATAATATTGCTTGGGTTAAAATCGCCGTGGCAAACCTTGTTATGCTTGGGCATACCCTCAAGGCGTGTGTGGAGATCGTAACGGGTTGTTGCATCAAGCTCGGAAATGCTGATTTTTCTGTTCATCTTATCCTTGAGCTTATTGAGCAACGGGCAGGTTTTTGAATTGACCTCAAGCTGAAGGTCAACAAGGAATGAAAGATATTCATCCTTCTTCTCAGGCTCTTCTTCCATAAGCTGAGCCAAGGTCTTGCCCTTGATATATTCGGAAACAATAGCCCACTTACCGTCAACCATTGTAACTTCGAGAATTTTCGGAATATTAAGACCTGTTTCTTCGATTCGTGCTTGATTCAAAGCCTCGTTCAAAACATCAGCCTTAGAATAATCCTGATTAAAAACCTTAACACATTTGTCGCCGTCACGATAAACTGTCTTATCGTTTCTTACTGCAATAACTCTGTCAAGTGTCATTTTTTGTACTCCCTTCGGATTTGCATTGCACCTTGCGGTGCAAACTTTTATATAATCACTTTTCAATGTGATCTGCGCTCGGCATTTCGGCTTCTTCAAAATGCTTGCCGCCGTAATAAGCGTTAAGGTACATCTGCTTGATTTCGCTCATCAGCGGATAACGGGGGTTAGCACCTGTACACTGGTCATCGAAAGCCTGCTCAACCATTTCATCAAGAGTATCAAGGAATACCTTTTCGTCAACACCGTAATCCTTGATTGTTTCTTTAATACCGACTCTTGCCTTAAGCTCGTTTATGGCTTTAATGAGGTTTTCGAGCTTTTCTTCATCCGATGAACCGCCAAGACCGAGGTAATCGGCGATTTCGGCATAGCGTGCGAGAGTATGCGGATGATCATACTGAGAGAATGTGCCCATCTTTGCAGGAGCCTGTGCGGCATTGAAGCGAAGAACCTCCTCAATCATCAATGCGTTAGCAACACCGTGAGGAAGATGGTGGAAAGCACCGAGCTTATGAGCCATTGAGTGGCACACGCCGAGGAAAGCGTTGGCAAAGGCCATACCTGCCATTGTTGCGGCGTTAGCCATTTTTTCTCTTGCTTCAATATCTGTCTGACCGTTATCGTAGGCACGGGGAAGATATTTAAAGATATTTTTAAGAGCCTGAAGAGCAAGGCCATCGGTATAATCAGTTGCGAGCATTGCCGCATAAGCTTCAACAGCGTGAGTTACGGCATCAATACCCGATGCGGCAGTCAAGCCCTTGGGAGCTGACATGTGGAAATCAGTATCGATAATAGCCATATTGGGAAGAAGCTGATAATCGGCAAGAGGATATTTTACGCCTGTTTTTTCATCGGTGATAACGGCAAAGGGTGTAACCTCAGAGCCTGTACCTGCCGAAGTCGGAACAGCGATGAAATAGGCTTTTTCGCCCATTTTCGGGAATGTGTAAACACGCTTACGGATATCGATAAAGCGCATTGCCATATCCATAAAGTCTGCTTCGGGATGCTCATAGAGAACCCACATAATCTTTGCGGCATCCATTGCAGAACCGCCACCAAGAGCAATAATCGTATCGGGCTTGAATGCTGACATCTGAGCCGCACCCTCTTTTGCGTTGCCCAAGGTCGGATCGGGCTGAACGTTGAAGAAGGTTGTGTGAGCGATGCCCATTTCGTCAAGCTTATCGGTGATGGGCTTGGTATAGCCGTTTTCATAAAGGAATGTATCGGTAACGATAAATGCTTTTTTTGCACCACGAACGGTTTTCAGCTCATCAAGCGCAACCGGCAGGCATCCTTTCTTG
>CAYQRS010000112.1:0-5183 GCA_964419825.1 uncultured Eubacteriales bacterium | reverse complement strand
TGAGGAATATTTTAACGGCAGGGATGCTTATTACGAGATTCACGAAACAACAGCACCCTATGAGGGCATTGATTTCGTAAAATCCTATCCGATAGGGGAGGAAACGGTTCGTTTTTATGCTTGCGGCGGTGACGGTACTCTTTTTGAGGTTGTCAACGGCGCTTACGGCAAGCCTAATACCGAGGTTGCTGTTATTCCGCTTGGCTCAGGCAACGATTTTATCCGCCTTTTCGGTACGAAAGAGCAGTTTGTGAATATTGATGCTCAGGTCAACGGCGTGCCGATTAAGCTTGATGTTATCAAATGTCTTGGCAAAATCGCAATCAACCAATGCTCAATGGGCTTGGATGCCGAGGTTTGTGCCAAGCAGAGCTTTTTCAAAAAGCTGCCCTTCTTCAACGGTGAAACCGCTTACACCGCTTCGCTTCTCTATTGCTTCATCGGCAAGATGAAGAGCATTTTCACTGTCAAATTCGACGATAAAGAGCCAATCGAAGGTCCTGTCCTGTTTTGCTATTGCGGCAATTCACGCTGGTATGGCGGCGGATATATGGCTGCTCCGCACGCAATGCCTGATGATGGCTTGCTTGATTTCGTGCTTGTTAAAAAGAATATGCCGAGGATCAAGTTGCTCGGTCTTATAAAAAAATATAAGCGTGGCGAGCATCTCGATTGGGATATAACGACCTTTGTCCGTGGCAAAAAAATGGTTATTCACAGCGAAAAGCCTGCGGCAGTTAATGTTGATGGCGAATGTGAATATGTAACCGATTGCGATTTTGAAATTGTCGAAAAGGGTATCACCTTTGTCGTTCCCACAACATCAGAATATTTCCAAAAGGTTGAAGCTGGCATTATTTGCGACAGCAAACCGATGCGATAAAAGCTGAGATAAAAAATAAAGCTCAAGAGCTTGGCTCTTGAGCTTTTTGTTATATTACCCTCAATCAGGGATTTCTCCTGCTTTTTTGAGGGAGATTTTTGTGAGAACGGGTCCGAATAATTCGTAAACAAGTGTTGCACAAAGCACAACGGTTCTGATTTTGGTTGCGTATTCAAGCGGCAGCTCTGTCATAACCATTTGCGCCATACCGACCGCTACACCCGCTTGCGGCAAGAGCGTAATGCCGAGGTATTTGCGTATGTTTGGTTCGGCTTTGACGACGGTTGCGCCGAGGAAAGCACCGAGGTATTTGCCGATTGAACGGAAAACAATGTAAAGAATTCCGAGCAGACCAACGGTTTTAAGAACGGAGAAATCAAGACCTGCACCTGAAATTACGAAGAAAAGCATAAACACGGGCGGAGTCCATCTTTCACAGCCGTCAAGTATCTTTTCGCTTTCTTTGTTGAGGTTGCAGAAAACAGCACCGATCATCATACAAAGCAGTAAAGCGGAAAGATCAAGCTTTTCCGATATTGCAACGCCGAGTATAACGACAGTCAGCATAAGGCAAAGTCGGTTTGCCCTTGAGTGGAAAAAGCGCATACAAAGAGTAAGTATACCGCCTAAAACAGCGCCGATTGCAAGCGACGAAACGATTTCGACAATCGGTGCGACAACAACCGTGGCGAAGGTCATTTCGGCATCCGTGCAGAATGTTTTTGCAAGCGCAACGGAAACGGAATAAACCATAAGACCAACTGCATCGTCAAGTGCAACAACGGGCAAAAGCGTTTGCGTAACAGGACCGTTTGCCTTGTATTGGCGAACAACCATAAGCGTTGCTGCAGGGGCGGTTGCGGCAGAAATTGCGCCCAAAATGAGCGAAATCGGGAGCGGAAAGCCTGCAAAATGAAGAACGACATTGACGAGCAAAACCGCAGTCAAGGCTTCAAAGCAGGTGATTATAACCGCATTTTTGCCAACATATCGCAGGGTTTTGATTTGAAATTCACTGCCGATTGAAAAGGCGATAAAGCCAAGTGCAACCGTTGTGATGATTTTGAATGTTTCAAGGTATTCATCGGTGATGAAATTGAAGCAATAAGGACCTACGAGCAAGCCTGCAATCAAATATCCCGTAACATTCGGCAGGTTAAAGAGCTTAACAACTCTTGTTAACAGTAGACCTATTGCCATTGCCAGACCTAAGCTTAGTAATATACTCATTTCAGTTTATACCCTCAACAAAATCGATCGGCAGGGCGAACATAATACCGGTGTCGGGCTTGCTGAGCCCACCTGTAACCTTGTTGATAACAGTTCGAGCGGTGTCGATTTTTTCATCTGGCAAAACGATGAAAATCGTCTTGCTTATTTCGTGCGACGGTGTCAAATATTTGCGAAGTGAGCCGAAAATCGGCGGCGGTTCAACCGTATCGTGGCTGATGACACGGAGCATACCCTGAGAGTCGATAACCGTTGCGCCTTTTAAGCCTGCGTTCATAAGCTCTGAGAGGATTGCGCCCAAACATTCGGTTTTGTTCAAGACGAGAACAAGCAGCTTCATTGTTACAATCTCCTTTTGTTAATTTTTACGGTTCTATTAAAGCACATTTAGTCAAAATATACAAGTGCCGAGGGATATTTTCTATTAAAAAAATCGTTCTTTTTGGTGACAAATTGTTTTAGTTATATTATAATAAATATGTGCAAGTTGTTGCTTGCTTGAGTAAAATGACCGTAAAAACAAAGGTGGTAGAAGTTATGAAGAAATCCGTTAAATTACTCAGGGCGCTGATATGCCTTTTTGTCTGCGCATCGATTTTTGTAACGGTAGCCCCGATGAATACCCTTGCCGCCGGTATGATGCGTATCATAATCGACGATACTGTTTATGACAAGGTGCGCACCGATATGGGTGTTTTGGATGTCACTCATTGGCATTACGATTCTTCAGAGGATAAGCTGACTCTTAAGAACTTCGGCTCTAAGGAAAAACCTCAAACCAAAATCTTTCTCTACCCCTACAGCGGCAATATGACTGTTGAACTGCAAGGTGATAACTACATAACTGTTTCTGGTTCAACCGCTTTCATTGCGGTTGGTAATATAACCTTTGTCGGCGACGGTACTCTTACTGTTGTCGCAAACGATTCTGCCTGCATTTATTCCGAATACGGTGTTTCGATTACTCAGGGTGTTAACCTCAACCTCACAGGCGTTACAGGTATCACCTCGATTAGAGATACATACATCAACACCACAGGCACAATCAATATCACCACTATGGAAAAGGCAATCAACGCCGCAGGCAATGTCGATATTTACGGCGGCGATTTGAATTTTGAATGTTATGACGGTATTTATTCTTCGGCAGGTAATATCTATATCTGCGGCGGCACGACCGATGTCGAAATTACCTCAAGGCGTTATGCACTTTGGGTTATCGGTGCGGAGAATTATTTTGAGTACAGCCCCAACGGCACTCTTGTTCTCGGCGATAACAAGGCTCAGGCAAAGGCTGCTACGCAGTATAACAAAGAAAAATATATGCGCCTCAAATTCACGGGGCTTCCTCAGCTCGGCGTGCCGAGGAGGCTTTATTGGGATGATACGCAAATTGCCGAGGGCATCTATAACCCCGTCGGCAGATGGTCTCCTGTAAAGAACGCAAGCGCATATAAGGTTACGCTTTATATGTATAACAGCGGCGTTTATTATCCTAAAATGACCGCAACAACCGAGGGCTTAAGCTTCAACTTCGGCTTGTATATCACCAACAGTATGAGGTATTATTTTACCGTTCAGGCTCTCGGTGACGGCGTTGAATATGTTGACGGTCTCGAATCGGAGAGAACATCGCAGGCTTATTATCCGAATGGCGACCTTTCCAGCCGTTATTACATAACCTTGCCCGAATCCAATTACTACACGATTACGCCTGAGAGCGGCAAAGCCTTTGTCGAGCACGGCGATGATTATGTGTTCACCCTCGATGTCGATCCTGCCTACAGCCAATCCGAGGTATTGGTTTGGGCGCTCTCCAAAACCGTTGATGAAAACGGCAAGGAGCAGGATGTTAAAACAAGAGTTTTTCTTCAGCACGGCAAATATACAATCCGCAATGTAACAACGAATGTAACGGTCATCGTCGGTGATATGAGCCTTAATACATATACTGTTACCTTGCCGGAAAGTGATGCTTTCACAATCTATCCCTTGCCCGATTATTCCACAACGGTTAATGACGGCGATGATTTCGCTTTCTCCATCGAGCTTGCCGAAATTTATCAAGGCTCAAACATTAAGGTCTATGTTGACGGTGAGCTGCTCACCCCGAAGTTCGGCATTATTTACACGATTTCAAACATTAAATCCAACAAGATAGTTGCCGTAACAGGCTTGATTCGTGATGAATATGATGTTTCGTTTAAAATGGTTGACGGAACTGTTATTTCCTCTCAAATCTTTGCGCACGGTTCATTTGTCGCAGAACCCGAACCGCCTGCACCTGCCGAGGGCTTGACCTTTGTCGGTTGGACTTATGCCAACGGCGATCCTTATAACTTCAAACAGCCGGTAAGCGGCGTGACGGATATTTATGCACGCTATGAGCCTGAAAAGCAGGATGATGTTTATTTAATTTCCAATCTCGAAACTTTAAAATGGTTCCGTGATGAGGTTAACTTCGGCAACTGTGCAATCAACGCAAGGCTGACTGCGGATATTGACCTCAACAGCGGCAAATATACTGTAACCGACGGAGCAGCTGTTTTTGACGACGGCGTTGAAAATTGGTTGCCGATAGGCGGCTATGATTATACAAATCAAGAGGATTATGTCCGTTTCTATACAGGCAAATTCGACGGCAATAACCATACCATCAGCGGCGTTTATATCAGCTGTGATGCCATGGCTTCGGATGCGTCTTATCTTGGCGTGTTCGGCATTTTGGGCAATAACAGCTCTGTAACGAACCTCAATGTTAAAAATTCTTATCTGAGCGGCTATAGCTGTATCGGCGGAATTGCAGGCAAGAGCTACGGCGTTATTTCGGGCTGTACGAGTGACGCTACCCTCAAAGGCTATGAGAGTGTCGGCGGTATAGTCGGCGAAACCTCAGATGATGTCGAAAAATGTACGAATAACGGCTCTGTAACCGTTAATATTTATGACAATTCGCTTGCAGGCGATAACGCAGGCGGCATTGTCGGCAGAGCGCTTTTGGTAATCAGCGTTACCGATTGCGAAAACAACGGCTCAATTTATTCTTATAGTAGAGCAGGCGGTATTGTCG
>CAYQRS010000111.1:0-5339 GCA_964419825.1 uncultured Eubacteriales bacterium | reverse complement strand
TTTTTGTGCCATGCAGGTCCGATTTCAAGAATAGTCTGCCCGAATTTGAGCTTTCTAAGCCACGGAATTACGGCAAATCCGAGCACTGCGGTTACGGCAAAAGCAGCAACGGCAGCAAATATTAAAGCAACATAGGTTTCCATTTTTATTATCCCCCGTTTTTATTATTCATCGGTGAAGGCTTTGATAACATCCTCAAGCTTCATACCTCGGCTGGCTTTGAAAAGCACAGCATCGCCAGGCTCGGCGATTTTTTTAAGGTATTCCGCAAGCGCCGCCTTATCACAGAACGCAACCGAAGCTTTGATTCCGTCGGTCCTTGCGCTCTCTGCGGAAAGCGCCGCCTTTTCGCCGTAAGTGAGCAAGCAATCAATGTCCTTTTGTGCAATATATTTGCCTGCCTCGATATGAGCTGTATCGCTCATTGCTCCAAGCTCCAGCATATCGCCGAATACCATAATTTTTTTGTCGCACTTCATTGAAGCAAGCACATTCGTTGCCGCACGAATTGAATCGGGGCTTGCGTTGTAGCAATCTTCAACGATTGTAATGCCGTTATAATCACGCACACGCTGGCGCATACCAGAGGTCGTATATTCCGAAAGACCTGCGGCACATTCTTCGGGCGTGATGCCGAGATAGATTCCGACAGCAAAGGCGGAAAGCGCATTGTAAACATTGTGCAAGCCGACAGTCGGTATTGTACAGCTTTGAGCCTTGTCACCGAAAACAACTGTAAATGTTGTTGACTTGTCACCCTGATTTATCTCTGTTGCGACATAATCAGCGTTCTTGTTTTCGATGCCGAAGGTAATCACTCTGCGCTCCATAAGCTTAATTGTTGAAAGCATATCGTCATCGCCGTTAACAACCAGCGGAGCTTTCGGCTTCAAGCCGTCGAGAATTTCAAGCTTAGCTTTAAGGATGCCTTCCCTTGAGCCTAAATATTCAATATGTGAAACGCCGATTTTCGTGATAATACCGATATCAGGCTGAGCCACCTTTGAAAGGCGTGAAATTTCGCCGAAGTTGCTCATACCCATTTCAAGTATCGCCGCATCGAATGTTGTATCCATACGAAAAACCGTGGTCGGCAAACCGATTTCATTATTCAGGTTGCCCTCGTTTTTGAGGGTGTTGAACTTGCGGTTAAGCACGGCAAAAACCATTTCCTTGGTGGTTGTTTTGCCAACACTGCCCGTAACGCCGACAACGGGGTAAGAGAACAGTGAACGGTAATACTGCGCAAGTGTAAGGAACGCCTTACCTGTATCGGCAACAGTAAGCACCTCGCCTGCGGCTTCCACAGGCTTTGAGCAAACTGCACCAACTGCGCCCTGCTCAAATGCGGAAGCGACGAAGTCGTGACCGTCAAAGCGTTCGCCGACAAGAGCGATGAACAAGCAGCCCTTTGTAATTTTTCTTGAATCGGTGCAAACGGAGAGCACCTGTTTATCTTTATTACAGGTTGTGCCGAGAGCGGCGGCAACTTCTTTTAATCTGAGAGGAAACAAACCACTCACCTCTTATCTGTCGAGCAATTTTGCGACGATTTCTCTTTCGTCATAGTGTATTTTTTCTTTACCTAAAATCTGATAGGTTTCGTGACCTTTACCTGCAAGCAAAACAATATCGCCTGCGTTTGCTTCATTGAGCGCAAATTCGATTGCATCGGTTCTGTCAACGATTGCAACAACGGGTATGTTAGCGCCCTTTGTGCCCTCAACGACCTCATCAACAATCGTCTGAGGCTCTTCCGTTCTGGGGTTATCCGAGGTCACGATAACGAAATCGGACATATCTGCGGCAATCTTGCCCATCTTTGGGCGCTTGGTTTTGTCCCTGTCACCGCCGCAACCGAAAACGGTAATTATTCTGTTGGTTGCGATTTTGCGCAATGAAGCGAGTATGTTTTCAAGCCCATCGGGCGAATGAGCGTAATCGATGATAACCGTATAATCCGTATCTGTCGGCACGACCTCAATTCTGCCGGGCACACCCTTTGAAGCGCCCAAAGCGGCGGCAATTTTATCAAGCGGCAAGCCCAATTCAACTGCGCAAACAGCCGCAGACATTGAATTGTAAACCGTAAAGCCACCTGGGATAAGCATATTGATTTTAACGATTTTGCCGATTCCGACAAGGAAGTAAGAAACTCCGTCGGGGCGGAAAGAAACATTTTTTGCGGAGAAATCCGCATTATCGCTGTTTGCCGAATAAGTCACAACCTTACAGGCAGTATCCGCAACCATAGCAGTATATGCCTCATCGTCGCAGTTAACAACGGCAACATCGCAGTTTTCAAACAATTTATGCTTTGCGGCAATATAATTTTCAAAATTGCCGTGATAATCAAGATGATCCTGAGTGAGGTTGGTGAAAAGCGCAACCTCATAATGCAGACCTGCAACCCTCTGCTGTGCCAATGCCTGCGAGGAAACCTCCATCACGCAGAATTCACAGCCTGCTTCAACCATTGCGGCAAAAAGTCCGTTAAGCTCAAAGGGATCGGGGGTTGTGAGCTTTGCAGGATATTCCTTGTCGCAAACCATATTCTTGACCGTGCCGACAAGACCTGTTTTGTAGCCCAAGCCATCAAGAATGGATTTGAGCAAAAAGCAGGTGGTGGTTTTGCCGTTTGTGCCTGTTGCGCCGATCAAGCGGAGCTTTTTGGCAGGGTTGCCGAAAAACGACGCAGAGAGAAGCGAAAACGCTTCTCTTGTGTCTTGAACTATAAGCTGATTTTTTGCACCCGTATCGTGCGTTGCAACGATAAGAACAGCACCGTTTGCCTCTGCCTGCAATGCAGCATCGTGTCCGTCAAAGTTAGTACCCTTGACGCAGATGAACGCACTGCCCTGCACAACCTTGCGTGAATCCTCGGTAACGAGAGTCACCTCGGCATCGTCTTTAATTTTATAATTATAGCCTGCATCTTTGAGCAGCTTGCTGAGTTTCATTCCATTACCTCTTTATCCGTAAAGTGAATCGGAAACGCCGGAATAAGATTTGAAGTAAACCTTAACTACTGTACCGTATTTTACCTCTGTGCCAGCTTCAATATCCTGCCTGTAAGCGAGGATACCCGAATTGGAATATGCGTTGCCCGAAATTTGAATATTAAGACCGAGGCTGTTTGCGCTTTGCTTTGCAACCTTCAAGCTCATTCCGCTGAAATCGGGTACGGTTGTTGTGCCCTCATCACGCTCATCAGTGTAAAGAATTACAAGACCGCTCTGCGGCATCGTTTGACCGTAGAAAGGAATTTGCTTAACTACGCTGTCGCCGTTGCCGATAACCTTGACCTTGAGGTTTGAATTTTCGGCAAGCGTTTTTGCCTGACTTACACTTTTACCGACGAGCGACGGAGCCGCAACATCGACGAGAACCTGCTCTTCTTCGCTGTATTCGGGGTCAACGCTCAGGTAAGCCATAACATCTTCAACAAGCGAAGCCGCAACAGGGGCGGCAATCTGACCGCCGTTGATTTCGCCGACAGGCTCATCAACCGTAATCAGTATCGCAATTCTCGGATCATTGCCCGGAGCAACGCAAGAGAACGATGAAACATATTTGCCGTTACCTGCACCGATTTTTTCCGAAGTACCTGTCTTACCGGCAACATGATAGCCTGCAACATAGGCGTTCTTACCTGTACCTGAGCTGACAACAGCCTCCATCATTGTCAAAACCTTTTTTGAGGTTTCCTCGCTGATGACCTGACGCTTAACTGTCGGCTCGGTTTCGCCCACAACATTGCCGTCTTGGTCAAGCTCCTTTGCAACAACGTATGGCTGCATAAGCTTACCGCCGTTTGCAATCGCCGCAACAGCGGTTATCATTTGAATCGGGCTGACCTGAAAGGTCTGACCGAATGATGAACTTGAAAGCTGAGAGATGCCCATTTTTTCTTTTGCGTGGTAGGTTTGACCTGCCTTCGGCACAGCTTCACCCGAAAGGTCGATTCCCGTGGTTTCGGTAAAGCCGAACGCCTCAAAATATTTATAGAAGGCATCCACTCCGAGCTTTTGACCAATCGTGATAAAGAACGGGTTGCAGGAATTCATCAAGCCCTTTTGCAAGGTCTGAGTTCCGTGACCAATACGCTTATGACAGCGCTGATAATGGTCGGCAACCTGAATACCGCCCGTGCAGGTGAAGGTCGTGTTCTCATTAACAACGCCCTCCTCAAGAGCGGCGGCAAGGGTGAAGATTTTGAAGACCGAACCTGGCTCATAAGTATCGCTGATCGTGCGGTTACGCCACTGTGCCTGCCTTGCAAGCGAAACGGCGTTATCCTTTTCCGCTTCATCATCGATTTCGTCAATGTTCTGCTGAACAGTTTCGTTCAGGATTTGATAAGGATTGTTCAAATCGTAATTGGGCTGGTTGCTCATTGCGAGAATTGCGCCTGTTTTAACATCCATAATAATGCCGTAAGCCGCATTGGCGTTGGCACTTTCGTAAGCTTTTTCAAGCTCCTTTTCAAGAATACTTTGTATCGTTTCGTCAATCGTCAAAACAAGGCTTGTTCCCTGCTGAGATTCATAGCTTGCCGTGTACTCAATCGGCATTTTGCTCAACGCACCGTTTTTTGCGGTAATGAGTCTGCCCGGGATGCCTGTCAAAACAGAATTATATTTGAATTCAAGTCCCTCAACGCCAATGTCATCCGTGCCTGTGAAGCCGATAACGGTTGAAGCGAGAGAATTATAGGGGTAATAGCGCTTTGTATCAGGCTCAATACCGATGCAATCGCCGAGGTTGTTTTCCGCAATAAATTCGCTGACCTGATTTTTCACTTCAAGCTCAACCTCACCCTTGAGCTTTTGGTAACCTGTTGAGGTTTTTTCTGCCTTGCGGCGAATTGTGTCCTCCTCAAGGTCGAGAATTTCGGCAAGAGTTGTAACAATAAGCTCCTGCTTGATTTTTGTTTTTGCGTTGCGTTCATCCTCACTGAGCTTTTCGTTTTTTACGGCTATGTTTGAGGGATCTAAGAACACACGCCAAGCAGTTGCACTTTTTGCCAAAATGCGCATATTGCAATCATAAATCGTGCCACGCAGAGCTTGCGTTGAGCTGTCGCCAAGCTGCTGCTGTTCCGCCTTTTGGCGGTACATCTCGCCATCGATAAGCTGGAGCTTTGCCAAACGAACAATGCCTGTACCAAAGCCGACAATCAGCACGCACATAAGCAATGCAACCGCACGCCTTACCATAAGCTTTGAGGGTTTATTTGACATTTCGCTCCACCTTTCTAATATTTCTAAAGCCCAAACGACGAGAGTTAAGTAAAGCAACCTAACTCCCGTCCGTTTATATTATAATAAATATTATAA
>CAYQRS010000110.1:0-5459 GCA_964419825.1 uncultured Eubacteriales bacterium | reverse complement strand
CTATAATTGTCAAGCAATATCGAAAAAGTCTGTTAATATTTGCTATTTGGTTGACGGTAAAGAGGTTTTATGCTAATATTTTTTGTATTAACAGCAGTTAAAACAGGAGAAAATTATGGAAAGTTTTAAACCGATAATTCGCTTTATGGCAACGAGCGATGTGCATTATAACCGTGATAATCCGAGCCGTGAGGCGAATTACAGGCGTGCGTTTGAGCTTGCCTATGCTTATGCGGAAAAAAATGAATATAAAAGCATTGATGCCGTATGTGTAATCGGCGATTTTACAGATAGCGGCAGGGAGGAGCAGTTTTGCGATTTCAAAGCAACGCTCGATTCCTGCGTCAAAAGCGGCACGAAAACGATTCTTTCAATGGCAAGCCATGAGTTTATTTGCGACGGTGAAGCGGGCGCACTTGAAAAATTTGACAGAATAATCGGTCAAGCGCCAGATTACCATTGCGTGATCAACGGCTTCCATTTCATCAGCGTAACAACAACCCGTGGCTGTGGCTTCAACAATGAAAAGCGTGAATGGATCAAGGCTCAGCTTAAAGAAGCCGCCAAGGATGATGCGCAAAGGCCGATTTTTTTCTTCCAGCATCCGCATATAACGGGCACGGTTTACGGCAGTGTCCTGTGGGGTGAGGATACGATAACGGATATTTTGATGAATTATCCGCAAATCGTTGATTTTTCGGGACATTCTCATGCTCCCGTCAACGATCCCCGTTCGGTTCATCAGCAGCATTTCACCTGCGTCGGAACAGGCTCATTCAAAAAGTTCGAGCTTGATGAGTTCGATAAAATTTATGGCACTGTTCCGCCCGATGTTCCCGAAGCGGCGCAATTCCTGATTGTTGAGGCGGATAAAAAGGGCAGAGTCCTCGTCAAGCCTTACGATGTTATCACCGAGGGCTTCTTCGACTGCGAATGGGAAATTCCCGAACCGTGGAACCCCGATTCCTATGTCTACACCTTCGACCGTTACCGCAACCCTGCCAAGCCCTATTTTGCCGACGATGCGAAAATCAGAGTCGAGGTTGACGGCAATGATGCGGTTTTTACCTTTGATCAGGCAAAAATCGATGATGATATGGTGAATGATTATAAAATCACAATTCGCCGCAAGGCAGATGGCGTGATTGTAAAGCAGGCGGCATTTTGGTCAAAGTATTACCTTGTTGATATGCCGAGTAAAATTTCACAGCGCATTGCGGATTTCGATTGCGGCGAATATGAAGCCGTTGTTTACGCAAGAGGCTTTTGGGAGAATAAATCCGAAAACTGCTTAAAAACCGAATTTAAGGTCTGAAATCAAAAAAGCTCACCCTTGTGGTGAGCTTTTGCTGTGTTAGGCTTAGGTCATTTCAACCTCAATGATTTCATCGCCGTCAAAATTGAGCTTATCGATGCAGAGAACTCTGTGACCCGGCTCAGTGTCGCCGATAATTCTGCGGTGGTAAACAATAAGCCATTCATCGGTTTCGGGTATGTTCAGGTAGCCGTGGTGACCTGGACCGTTCGCAATCGGGGATGATTGCAAAATCGTGCGGCTCGCTTTTGTGATTTCAAGCGGATTTTTGCTGTTGCTTGTGCAAACTCTGTATGTGCCGTCCTTCCAAGCACCCTGCGACCACATAAAATGGTAAACTCCGTTGCGCTTCATCATACAAGGACCTTCGGTGTAACCGTCTGGAGTGATTGATTTGAATATTGTTCCGTTTTCATCAAGCGGCACAAAGCCGTTCATTTCTTCATTCATTATGCAAACGTTGCAATGCTGCCAGCCGCCGTAATAAAGGTAAATCGTGCCGTCATCATCCTTGAAAAGGTGGGCATCAATCGGCTGAGCGCCGTAGATGAAGCGGTCAATAATCGATTTGCCGGTGTGGTTGACGAACGGACCTGTCGGCGAATCGGAAACGGCAATTTCAAGTCCGCCGATTTCGTCATCGTTTTGTATATCGTTGCTTGCAAAGATAAGGTAATATTTCCCGCCCTTTTCAATCACCGTCGGTGCCCAAACAGCTTGATGAATGTAGGGGTAGCCGCTCATATCGATAATGTTTTCGTGATGCTCCCAGCTTTTAAGGTCGCTTGAAGAAAAAACATCGATGTTCATTTGCTTTTCATATTCGGTGAAGGATTGTGTGACATAGATATAGTATTTGCCGTTGTAGTAACGGGCTTCGGGGTCGGCGAAAAAGCCGTTTACGATTGGGTTCATATTCAAAAATCCTTTCTGCATTATAATTTACAGTTTACCATTACAGCCGCATTTTTTCAAGAATTATATAAAGATTTGCGGCGTTAAAAAATTTTTTAAAAAAATTTCAAAAAAAGCTTGCATTATGGCGTAATATGTGCTAATATATTGTTCGTTGTCCGGGTGTGGCGCAGTTGGTAGCGCGCTTGACTGGGGGTCAAGAGGCCGTGAGTTCAAGTCTCGCCACTCGGACCATCAAAACCGCCAAAATTGTTGATTTTTCAACGGTTTAGGCGGTTTTTTTAATTTCAAAAACAAAACGAAAGGGCATTTCGGTGATTAAATATGGATTATAATAATGCTGTCAGCTATATTCATTCGCTCAAGCCGTTCGGTATGCACCCGGGGCTGGAAAGAATAAATGAGCTTTGTGCTGCACTCGGCAACCCTCAGCTCGGTATGAAGTTTGTTCATGTTGCAGGTACTAACGGCAAGGGTTCGGTTTCGACTATGATTGCAGGCGCTCTGCTCGCAGAGGGCAAAAGGGTCGGACTTTTCACTTCACCTTATGTCACCGATTTCCGTGAGCGAATCCGCATAAACGGCGAGATGGTTGAAAAAGAAGCTTTTGCCTCCGCCGTAACCGAAATCGAGCCGCTTGTTTCCGCTTTAGCGGAGAGGGAGATGCAGCCGACGGAATTTGAGGTCATTACCGCTGCCGCCTTTATGCTCTTTAAGCGTGCGGAATGTGAATATGTTGTGCTTGAGGTTGGCTTGGGCGGCAGACTTGATTCAACCAATGTCATTGCTTCGCCGCAGGTTAGTGTTATAACCTCAGTTTCCATTGACCATACAGCGGTTCTCGGCAACACGGTTGAGGAAATCGCCGCAGAAAAATGCGGAATAATTAAGCAAGGCTGTAAAACGGTTTCTTATCCGTCACAGCTTGCAAGCGTTGAAGAAATTATCCGTGAAACCTGCCGCAGGAAGGATAACAGCTTCGCAAAGCCGAATTTGGATTTGCTCAGCGAGGTTGTGAACGATATTTACGGAGTTAGCTTTAAATATAAAAAAGTTTCTTACAGCATTTCGATGAGCGGAGAATATCAGGCGCTTAATGCTTTGACGGCAATCGAAGCTTGTAACACTCTCGGTTTAAGCGGTGAGGCAATCAAAACGGGTGTTGAGCAGGCGAGGGTAGCCGCAAGGATGGAGGTCATCAGCCGCAATCCGCTCATTCTGCTCGACGGAGGGCATAATGACGATGGCGGCAGAGTTGTTGCGCAGAGCCTAAAGGGTCTGCTCGGCGGCAAAAGGATTATTGCCGTAATGGGTATGATGGCGGATAAAAATGTCGATGCTTATTTGAGCTATGTCGCTCCGCTCTGTACCGAGATAATCGCAACAAGCGTAAGTGATAATCCACGCACGATGTCGGCAACAGACCTTTGCACTTTGGCAAAAAATTATTGCGCAGAATGTTCTGCTGTTGAAAACGCAAACGAGGCTGTTGACCTTGCTAAACAAAAAATCGGCGGTTTTGATTGCCTTTTGGTTTGCGGCTCACTCTACCTTGCAGGTGAGGTTCGAGAAAATTTGTTATCCCTTACATAAACCGACAGATATTTCAGCTTGCAGCATTTATCCTTAATGGGTAAGTGCTGCTTTTTTATTTTATATTGAAAGGAAAAGGAAAATGGAAATTTCAACAAGCGGAAAATGTATGACGGTTTTTCTCAACGGTGAAATTGACCACCATACCGCCGCCGCAATCAGGAAAGCGATTGACGATGAAACGGACAGGCTGTTGCCGAAAATTCTTGTGCTTGATTTCAGCTCCGTCACATTTATGGATAGTTCTGGTGTAGGGCTTGTTATGGGGCGTTATCGCAACGTGAGTGCCCACGGCGGACGGCTTGAAGCGGTCAATCTGCCTGCGGGCTGTTACCGAATTATGAAAATGTCGGGGCTTGAAAAAATAGCAAAAATTCAAAAGGCTGAGGTGAAAAAATGAAACCGATCAACACTTTTACAATGACTTTGGAAAGCCGCAGTAACAACGAGAGCTTTGCACGCCTTGCGGCTTCGGGCTTTGCGGCTCAACTCGATCCGACGGTCGAGGAGCTTTGCGACATTAAAACCGCAGTGAGTGAGGCGGTCACAAATTGCATTGTTCACGCTTATCCGAACGGCGTGGGCAAAATATACATAACTGCATCGATTTATTCTGATGGACTTTTTCGCATCAAAATCCGTGACCGAGGTTGCGGCATTGATGATGTGAAGCAGGCTATGGAGCCGCTTTATTCAAGCCTTGGCGGTGAAAGAGCAGGGCTTGGTTTTGCGGTTATGGAAAGCTTTTGCGACAAAATCCGTGTGCGTTCAAAGGTCGGTTGCGGCACAACCGTAACCCTTGATAAGCGTATAAATGGCAAGCTGTCTGACTGAACGCAGGGAGAAGCTTATAACGGAAAATATGGGCTTGGTTCATTCCTGCGCCTCGAAATTCAAGGGCAAGGGCGTGGACTATGATGATTTGTTTCAAGCAGGCTGTGTGGGGCTTGTTAAGGCGGCTGATGCCTTCGATGAAAGCCGAGGCTTTGCTTTTTCAACCTATGCCGTGCCTGTGATTCTCGGCGAAATCAAGCGGATATTCCGTGACGGCGGCAGTGTCAAGGTCGGCAGAATGTTGAAGGAAAAATCACGCTTGGCAGTCAAGGAAAGGGAGCGGCTGACAAGGCTCAACGGTCAAGAGCCGACAATAAGCGAGCTTGCCGATGCCTTGGGCTTGGAGGTGCAGGAAACGGCGCATATTCTCAACGCCGCAATGCCGACTGTTTCTTTAACAAGCGACAGCGATGACAAAACCGTGCAGATCGATATTCCTGTTGATTCGCACGATAAGGAAATATCCGATTTCATTGCCCTGCACCAAGCGATGGCCGTGCTGGATGAAAAGGATAAGCTGCTGTTACAGCTACGCTATTTCAAGGGCTTAACTCAAAGCAAAACCGCACAACAGCTCGGAATGTCGCAGGTTCAGGTTTCACGGCGTGAAAAACTGCTTTTGAAAAAACTGCGTGAAGATTTGTTGTAAATTTTCACAGGTAGTGTTATAATTGCGGCAGGAGAGGGGATTTACGATGTTTCTTGTCGCACCGAATTATTTTGATGATTTTTTCTGCATAGCCGACAGATGCAAGCATAGCTGCTGTGTCGGCTGGGAAATCGATATTGATGAGGATACTTA
>CAYQRS010000109.1:0-5554 GCA_964419825.1 uncultured Eubacteriales bacterium | reverse complement strand
GTCTGCAACGGCAACAGCCGCCTTACGACACAACGCCGCAAGCTCACGCTCAAGCTGACGGACACCTGCTTCACGGGTATAGCCTTCAATCAAGGTCTTGATTGCGGCATCGCTCACACGCAGAGTTCTGCCGTTCAAGCCGTGACGCTTCGCCTGCTTTGGCAGGAGATGCTTTTTGGCAATGTTGAATTTTTCCTCGGCAGTATAGCTGCCAAGCTCTATGACCTCCATACGGTCAAGCAAGGGCTGAGGAATTTGCTCACGGTTGTTTGCCGTTGTGACAAAAAGCACCCTGCTCAAATCAAACGGAAGCTCAATATAATGATCTCTGAAGGTGTCATTCTGCTCGCCGTCAAGAACCTCAAGCAGAGCAGATGATGGATCGCCCTTGAAATCGGAATTAAGCTTATCGACCTCATCGAGAAGGATGAGCGGATTACTGCTGCCTGCCTGAGTTACGGCGTTGATAATTCTGCCTGGCATTGAACCGATATAGGTTTTTCTGTGTCCCCTAATTTCCGCCTCATCCTTAACGCCGCCGAGCGAAACACGGGCATATTTGCGCCCCATTGCCTTGGCAACGCTTTTTGCGATTGAGGTTTTGCCGACACCAGGAGGACCGACAAGGCAAATTATCTGCCCCTTAATATCGGGCGAGAGCGCACGAACGGCAAGCATTTCAATCATTCTGTCCTTGACCTTTTGCATACCGTAATGGTCTGCATCAAGCACCTTGCGTGCCTTGGTCAAATCCAAATTATCTGCGGTGAATTTATTCCACGGCAAGGCAAGGCAATTTTCGAGATAAGTGCGAATCACCATTGCCTCGGGAGTTGATTTTGAGGTTTTTTCAAGCCTTGAACATTCCTGCAAAAGCTTTTTGCGTACTTCCTCAGAAACATCTACTTTCTCAATTTGCTCACGGAGAACGAGAGCTTCATCAGCTTCCTCGCCGTCAAGCTCGATTGAGATTGCTTTCATCTGCTCACGCAGGTAATATTCACGCTGGTTTTTATCCACCTGATCCTGCACACGCTCCTGTATGCCCTCTTCAAGATTAAGCAGATTGGTTTCGTCACGCAGAATCACGCAAAGCTTTTCGAGCCTGCGCAGGGGATTCAGCTCTGCCAAAACATTCTGCTTTTTTGCAGGGTCGATCATCGTGTTTGCGGCAATGAAATCGGCAAGCTCACCAGGCTTCTCCTCCGCAAGAACATCGAGGATAAATTCAGTCGGCATATTGGGCACAAAATGCGCATATTCCTGAAAATCGTCTTTTGCAACCCTCACAAGTGCCTCAGCATAGTCACGGTCATCAGGCTTAACTCTGCCCGTGTTACGCTGCTGAACAAGGGTTATAAGGTGCGGCGTGCTGCGCTGAATTTCCACAACACTGCCACGCTGTAAGCCCTCAACGGCAACACGCAGATTATCGCTGTTCGGCGCACTGAGGAGCTGTTGAACCTCGCATATAACACCCATCGGGTAAAAATCCGAGGGCTTGTCCGGTTCTTCCTTGCGCAAATCACGCTGCATTACCAAAAATATCTCTCTGTTACCTGCCATTGCTGCTTTAAGTGCGGCAATCGACTGCTTACGGCTGACTTCAAAATGAAGCTGCATATTCGGGAACACCGCAAGACCTCTTATCGCCACGGTAGGTATTGAACGAATGATGATTTCTTTTGCCATTTATTTCTTTTTCCTTTCACAGGGCAAAGCCAAGCCTTTGCTTTAAGCAATAATAATCCAATATAGTTAATTATTTTAGCATATACAAAATATTTAGTCAACAAAAAAGACGCACTACCAATAAAAACCGATAGTGCGCCGATTCTGTTATTCGCTTTTATCCGATAATTCTCACACGATAAACGCCATCGATACTGCTCAGCTTTTCGCCTGCCGCTTCGCTTGCGGCATCGGCAACGGTGTAACAAATTCCGTTGCGGCGAGCGGTTACCGCATCAACTGCTTCGCTTTGCGTTACGGCGGCAACCTGTGCCGAAACGCCCTCATCGTAAATCACGCAAACACGCTTGCCTTTCGGCTCATTCAAGCGCAATGTCGGCATATTAACGGAATTTACGATTTCGCCCTTTTCAAGGTATGCCTTAATTTCTTCCGCCGCCATAACCGCACAATTCTCCTCCGATTCGGGAGTTGAAGCGCCGAGGTGCGGCAAAGCAACAACGCCGTCAACGCCGATTTGCTCATCTGTCGGAAAATCCGTTACATAAGCGGCAACCTTACCACAGCCCAATGCGGCGATGATTGCCGCATTATCCACAAGCTCACCACGCGCAAAGTTGATCAGACGAACTCCGTTTTTCATTTTCGACAAGGCGGCTTCGTTTATCATCCCTTTTGTATCGCCGTTGCAGGGGCAATGTAGGGTTATATAATCCGCTTTTGCATAAAGCTCATCAATACTGCTCACAAGCTCCACATCAGGCAAGCCGTCACTCAAGAACGCATCATAGCCGATAACCCTCATACCGAGAGCCTTTGCGGCATTGGCAACCCTTTTACCGATTGCGCCAAGCCCAACAACGCCAAGCGTTTTGCCGCAAATTTCAGGTCCGACAAACTGCGATTTACCCTTTTCCACGAGCTTTGCAACGTCTGCACCCTCCCCTTTGAGCGTCTTGCACCAATCAACGGCGGCAGTAATCCTGCGTGAAGCAAGAAGCAAGCCACAAACAACAAGCTCCTTGACTGCATTCGCATTTGCACCGGGGGTATTGAAAACGACAATTCCCTTTTCCGTGCAAACATCAAGCGGTATGTTGTTGACACCTGCCCCTGCCCTTGCAACTGCAAGAGTTGAGGGCGAAAAATCAAAGCCGTGCATTGCGGCACTGCGAACCATTATCGCATCGGGCGACTGGGCGCAGTCCGAGCAGGAGTAAGCTGTGCCGAAGCGCTCTGTTCCGCAAGGAGAGATTTTGTTAAGAGTGAGAATACTGTACATAGCGGTCACCTCAATTAAGAATTGGTTTTTTCAAATTCCGCCATAAACTCAACAAGCTTTTCAACACCCTCATAGGGCATTGCGTTATAAATTGAAGCACGCATACCGCCCACCGAGCGGTGACCCTTGAGGTTGACCAAGCCAGCCTTTTCTGCCTCGCTCACGAACTTTTTATCAAGCTCCGCATTGCCCGTCACAAAGGTCACATTCATAATTGAACGATCCTCTTTTCTGACATTGTTTTTGAACATTTTGCTTGAATCGAGATAATCATAGAGCAGCTTTGCCTTTGCCTCGTTGCGCTCCTTCATTGCTTCAAGACCGCCGATGCTTCTCAGCCATTCAAGCACCAGCTTACAAACATAAATCGAATAGCAAGGCGGAGTGTTGTAAAGCGAGCCGTTATCCGCCATTATCTTATAATTGAGCATTGAGGGGGTATAATCACGGGCGTTGCCGAGCAGATCCTCACGCACGATAACAACAGTCAGCCCTGCAGGGCCGATATTTTTCTGTGCGCCGCCGTAAACAAGCCCGAATTTCGTCACATCCATCGGCTCTGAAAGGAAGCAGGAAGAAACATCGGCAAACAAGGGAACATCACCCGTATCGGGGATATAGCTGAACCTTGTGCCGTAAATCGTGTTGTTATAGCAGATGTAAGCGTAATCCGCATCGGCATCAAAATCATCACGCTCAACACGGGGAATGAATGAAAACTCATCATCCGCAGAGCTTGCAACGGCACGAACCTCGCCGTATTTGCAGGCTTCTTTGTAAGCCTTGGTCGAAAATTGACCGCTGAGAATATAATCCGCCTTGCCGCTTCCGTTCATAAAGTTCAGCGGAATTGCAGCGAACTGAGTTGAAGCGCCGCCCTGCAAAAACAAGACCTTATAATTATCGGGTATGCCGAGAATTTCACGAAAAAGAGCTTCTGTTTCCTTGATAATGCCGTCATAGACCTTGGAGCGGTGTGACATTTCCATTACGGATTGACCGCTGCCCCTGTAATCGAGCATTTCAGCCGCCGCTTTGTTCAGCACGGATTCGGGGAGCATTGACGGACCTGCCGAAAAATTGAACACTCTTGCCATAATCAAAATACCTCCAGCATCAGGCGGTTTACGCCTTAAAGAATTATTATCATTATATGAGCGAAATTTTATAAAATCAAGAATTTTGCGATAAACCCGAATAAATCCGCTCAATATTGGCAATATTAACAAAAAACAGCTTTTATATTATAAAAAACCACACCAAAATTTATGTTGAAAAATCGCCCCGATTGATATAAAATAGTCGTGATGGCTTGAAGCCATTAAAATTTTAATTTGCTAATATTTACGAAAGGATGTCTATAAAATGAACGCACTTAACAAAAAGACTGTTGAAGACATTGAAGTTAGCGGCAAGAGAGTTCTTGTTCGTTGCGACTTTAATGTTCCGCTCAAGGATGGTGTTATCACCAGCGACAAGAGAATCGTATCATCTCTCCCCACAATCAAGTATCTTCTCGATAACAACGCAAAGGTTATCCTTTGCTCTCACCTCGGCAGACCGAAGGGTGAGGTTATGCCCGAATTCTCACTTGCTCCCGTAGCAGCTCGCCTTTCAGAGCTTCTCGGCAAGGAAGTTAAAATGGCAAAAGACGTTGTCGGCGAAAGCGCTCAGGCTCTTGCTGCAAGCCTTAACGACGGCGATGTTATGCTCCTCGAAAACGTTCGCTTTGAAAAGGGCGAAACAAAAAACGATGCAGAGCTGAGCAAGGCTTTTGCTTCACTCGCAGATGTTTTTGTTAACGATGCTTTCGGTTCAGCTCACAGAGCTCACTCCTCAACAACAGGTGTTGCTGACTACATCCCCGCTGTTTGCGGTTACCTTATCCAGAAAGAGATCGATTTCATCGGCGGCGCACTTGCTAACCCCAAGCGTCCCTTCGTTGCAATCCTCGGCGGCGCTAAGGTTTCGGACAAAATCGGTGTTATCACCAACCTTCTCGACAAGGTTGATACCCTCATCGTCGGCGGCGGTATGTCCTACACATTCATGAAATACCTCGGCTACAGCATCGGCACTTCTCTTTGCGAGGATGACAAGGTTGAGCTTGCAGGCGAAATGATGCAGAAAGCAAAGGATAAGGGCGTAAACTTCCTCATCCCCGTTGATAACAAGGTCGGCAAGGAATACGATCCCAACACAGAGGCTATGGTTGTTAACTCCGACAACATCCCCGAAGGCTGGATGGGTCTTGATATCGGTCCCAAAACTCAGGAGCTTTTCTCAAACGCTATCAAGGGCGCAGGCACAGTTATCTGGAACGGCCCGATGGGTGTTTCTGAATGGGATAACTTCGCAGCAGGCACAATCGCAGTTGCCAACGCAGTTGCTGAATCAGGCTCTGTTTCAATCATCGGCGGCGGCGACAGCGCAGCAGCAGTTCAGAAGCTCGGCTTCGCAGACAAGATGAGCCACATCTCAACAGGCGGCGGCGCTTCACTTGAATTCATGGAAGGTAAAGAGCTTCCCGGCATTGCTGCCCTCAACGATAAATAATTATTAACTTTTACGCCCGTGTAC
>CAYQRS010000108.1:0-5944 GCA_964419825.1 uncultured Eubacteriales bacterium | reverse complement strand
ACCTGAGGTGACACGGAAATTAACACCCATCTCGTTGGCAATGATACCTGCGAGGGTTGTTTTACCGAGACCAGGAGGGCCATAAAGCAAAACATGATCAAGCGGATCGCCTCTCGTTTGAGCCGCCTCAATATATATACGCAAATTCTCTTTGACTTTTTCTTGACCGATATAATCTTCAAGCTGTTGAGGACGCAGAGATAATTCAATACCGCTATCCTCAGGTGTATAGCCCGATGCGACTATCCTGCTTTCGTAATCCATTTCGTCTGTCATCAACTATTCACCCCTTTAAAAATTGCCAGAAAGGCTGTTTAATGCGAGCTTTATCAGCTCGTCAACAGGCAAATCGCCATCCAGCCTGCCAACTGCCATGCTTGCCTGTGTTTTGGAAAAGCCAAGCGACACCAAAGCATCAACAGCTTCATTTGAGGAGCTTTGAGTATCCGGCTGTACAAAGCTCTCAAGCGAAACACCGACGGCATTTGCGAACGGAGCTAATTTATCTTTAAGCTCAACAATTATGCGCTGTGCGATTTTCGGACCTACACCCTGAGCAGCTGTAATCGCTTTAACATCGCCTGCGGCAACAGCCTGCGCAAGCTTATCGGGAGTTAACTGAGAGAGTATTGCAATGGCGGCCTTTGGACCGACACCCGAAACACCTATTAAAATTTTGAAGCAATCAAGCTCTGCCGTATCGTAAAAGCCGAACAAATCCAAAGCATCCTCACGCACTGCAAGGTATGTATAAAGCGTTACCGTTTCGTTGGTCGAAGCGATTTTACGCAGAGTATTAAAGCTTGTAACACAGCGGAACGCAACGCCGCCACAGCTAAGCGCAACGCTTGTATCATCGGTAAAAACAACTTTGCCTGTTAATGAATAAAACATAAGCTTCTCCTTATCTGCCGAGCCTGCCAATCAAAGAGCCTGCCGAGTGGGCATGACATATTGCAAGTGCAAGGGCATCTGCTGTGTCATCTGGCTTGGGTACTGCCTTGAGGTTAAGCATCAACTTAGTCATCTCCTGCACTTGCTTTTTTTCTGCCCTGCCGTAGCCCACAACACTCTGCTTAACTTGAAGCGGCGTATATTCGGCAACTGAAAGACCATGCTGAGCCGCCGCAAGCATAATCACACCTCTTGCCTGAGCAACATCGATAGCGGTTGTTGTGTTCGTATTAAAAAACAGCTTTTCGATGGACATTGCTTCAGGCTTCGTTCTTTCGATAATTTCGCATATTCCTGCATAAATCGAAACAAGCCTTGAATCAAAAGCTGTATGCGCCTTGGTTGTAACAGCGCCGTAATCAACTACTGAAAAATGGTTGGAATTATAATCGACAACGCCATAGCCGACTATGGCATAGCCTGGGTCTATTCCGAGGATTCTCATATACTACCCCAACATTCTGATATTATCGTCATATTATACCATATTATTTATATTAAAGTAAAGGGGTTTAGATAATTATTTTGTTATCAAGCTGACGGTTCGGGCGAAAACAGGCGCACAATCTGACGAGCCTGAGATGCCGTCATCGCAGACAATAACAAGCGTATATTTTGGCGATTCATATGGATAATACCCTGCAAACCAAGTTACGAACCGCTCTTTTCCGTTCACAAATTCTCCGCTTTCCGCCGTGCCTGTTTTGCCGCAAACAGTTATTCCGTCAACCGTCGCCTTTTTACCTGTTCCCTCTCTTACGGCAAGCTCCAAAAAATCGTTAAGCAGGCTTGCGCTTTTCTCGGAGGCAACTCGACAAGGCGATACCGAACTATTTGAAGCGGTGAAGCCGCCGTCTTTATCGCAAAAGCCCTTCAAAATGCTCGGCTTGCAATAAGCTCCGCCTGCGGCGATAGCACAGTAAAGCGAAGCAATTTGAAGCGGTGTTACGCTGAGCTTACCCTGTCCGAAGGAGAAATTTGCCTTTTCGCCAAAGGAGTGCAATTCATCGATTTTGGGCAAATATCCGCTGTAGCTTTTCAGATAATCAGCAAGCTCAACACTACTTCCAAAGCCGAGATTTTCGGCAAGCTCCAAGGTTTTTTCAATATCAAGCCGCTTAACAAGATTGATAAAAAAGCAGTTACAAGAATAGGCAACCGCACGAGGCATATCAACCTCGCCGTGTGCCGATGGACAAGTAAACGAGCCGACACTACCTGTGCAGGCATAAGCTTCGGCAGGATCGATCCCCTGTTCAAGTGCCGACAAGGCTATCAAAAGCTTAAAAACAGAGCCTGCGGGATAAGCACCGAGCGCACGATTAAACAAACTCGAAGCTTCATCAGCAATGCAATCCGCAACGCTGTTTTGGCTGTAATTCGGTCGGGAAGCCATCGCAACGACTGCACCGCTTTTAATTTCAATCATAACCGCAGAGCCTTTTTCAATTTTGTATTCATCCATTGCCTGCTCCAACGCCTGCTGATATTCCTTATCAATCGTCAGCACAACGCCGCCCTTTGAATTATAACCGTTATCAACAACAGAAGCATCTTTGCCCATCAGAACCTTGCCCGTTGCATCAACAGCAAAGCGCACGGCAAGCTCGCCGCTGTAATCGGACAAGACCCTTTCAAAGCTTTTTTCGATGCCGCAAACTCCGCCGTTGATGTTTGTATAGCCGATAAGATGCGTTGCGAGATTTTGAGGATTATACCGATTGTATATTATTGCAGTTGTCATATCCACATCAGCAGATGAATTGATTTTTGTGACAACAGGGTTGCCTTTTGAAATTTCTTCATAGACATTTTTATATGCTTCTTCGCTCAAGCAGGGCTTGAGCTTAAAAAGCGCTTCTGCACTCGGCTTAACGGCACAGACTGTGTAGGCTGTGTCGCAGACAAGACGTTCAAGGTTTCTGTCATAAATAACCCCTCTGCTTTCGCCGACAGTTATTGATTTTGAGCCGATCGCCGCAGTTACCCTTTTATCCGCAGAATTGATGATTGCAAGAATTCTCAGCGGCATTAGGCAGACGAGAGTTAAAACCAAGGCAAAAGAAACAAACGACCTTAACTGAAATTTATTTGACAACATCCACACACCCCGAATTGCTTTTTGTTTAGTTTTTGCAAAACAAGCAAAAAAATACCGATGTTCATTAAAAGCATCGGTATTACAGAATGTATAATTATTTTGTGAGCTTATTGAAAGCCTTTTTACCCTTCTTGATGATAACGAAGCCTGCGTTATCAAACTTTGATTCATCGATTACAACATCGAGGCTGTCTGCCTTAATATCGTCAACGCTGACACCGCCCTGCTGAATCAGTCTGCGAGCTTCGCCCTTGGATTTTGCGAAGCCAACCTTAACAAGAGCATCGATAACGGAAATTGAACCGTCAACGAAATCCTCAGCAGTCAGAACAGTTGTGGGCATGTGCTCTGAATCGGCATTGTTTGAGAACAAAGCACGTGCAGCAGCCTGAGCCTTATCTGCTTCCTCTGTGCCGTGGATAAGCTTGGTAACCTCATAAGCGAGAATTTCCTTAGCCTTGTTGATTTCGCTGCCTTCCCACTTTGCGTATTCTTCAATCTGCTCAACGGGAATAAAGGTGAGCATCTTCATGCAGTTGATTACATCGGCATCATCGATATTTCTCCAGTACTGGTAGAAATCGTACGGCGAGGTCTTTTCGGGGTCAAGCCAAACAGCACCTTTTTCTGTTTTGCCCATCTTGCGTCCGTCACTTGTTTGGAGAAGCTTAAAGGTCATACCGTAAACATCTTTACCGTCACACTTACGGCAAAGCTCTACGCCACCGATAATGTTGCTCCATTGGTCATCGCCGCCAAGCTCCAAGCGGCAATCATACTTGCGGTTAAGAGTGAGGAAATCGTAGCTTTGCATAAGCATATAGTTAAGCTCGAAGAATGAAAGACCGCGTTCAAGGCGCTGTTTATAGCACTCAAATGAAAGCATACGGTTAACGGAGAAATGTACACCGACCTCACGCAGGAAATCGATATAATTAAGGTTGCCAAGCCAATCGGCATTGTTGACCATAATTGCCTTACCATCGCTGAAATCGATAAGCTTTGACATCTGCTTTTGGAAGCAGGAAATATTGTGAGCAATGTCCTCACGGGTGAGCATTTTACGCATATCGCTTTTACCTGAGGGATCGCCGATCATACCAGTGCCGCCGCCGAAGAGAGCAATCGGTGTGTGACCTGCACGCTGCATGTGAGCCATAACCATAATCTGGACATAGTGACCGACATGAAGGCTGTCGGCAGTCGGGTCAAAGCCGATATAGAATTTAACCTTTTCCTCGGTTAACATCTTTTTGATTTTTTCCTCGTCGGTTGCCTGAGCAATCAAACCACGGGCAACGAGTTCTTCGTAAACATTCATTTTATTTTCCTCCATATATAATACTAATGATAATATATTATTCTCTTGAATTTGTCAACATTTCTTCTGCCATATCAAGCTGAGTTTGCGTAACATCATCACCGCCGATAATTCTCGCAAGTTCAAATTTTCTGCCCTCATAATCAAGGGGCTTGACAGAAGTGAAGGTTTTGCCGTCAAGAGTTGATTTACTGATTTCAAAATGATGATCCGCTTTTGCGGCAATCTGTGCCAAATGCGTTACGCAGATAACCTGCTTGCCCCGTGCAACCTCATGGAGCTTTTTGCCGAGCTTTGTTGCCGCTCTGCCGCTGACGCCCGTATCGATTTCATCAAATATCAGCGTGCCAACCTTATCGGTGTTTGACAAAACATTTTTGATTGCGAGCATAATCCTCGAAAGCTCGCCGCCTGAAGCGATTTTTGCAAGAGGCTTCGGCAATTCACCTGCGTTTGGCGAAATCAAAAATTCAATTTCATCCGCACCGTTTTCATTATAAGCAGTTGCATTGCGTTCAACGGCAAAAACAACATTCGGCATATCAAGAAATTCAAGCTCCGCCTTTACCTTTGCTGAAAAATCCAAGCCTGTTGTAATGCGTGAATCAGTCAGCCTTTGTGCAAGAGAAGCAACATCGGCATAAAGTGCTTTTTCACGCTCTTGAAGCTCAAGCAAATGCTCATCCGAAAATTCGATTGCAGCAAGCTCCTTGCGACATTTTTCAGCGTAATTGAGCATATCCTCCTCAGTTGCACCGTACTTACGGCTCAAGCGGTTCAAATAATCAAGTCTATCCTCAACCGCCTGCGCATATGCAGGGTCATATTCCAAGGCATCAAGCGATGAACGCAGAGTATCCTCGGCATCTTCAAGCGCATAAGAAATTTCACGGAGCTTATTTGCGCCCTCCTCTAAGGGCTTGTAATACTGCGAAACTCCGTCAAGGCGGTTAAAAGACATTTTAACCTCTTGCAAAGCGCCCATGGATTCATCCGCTCCGCTGATTAAGCCGAGCGCTGTCGAAGCTGCTTCGATTATCTTCTCGCTGTTGCGGAAAAACTCCTTCGATGCCTTCAATTCATCCATTTCGCCGATTGTAAGCTGTGCTGATTCAATCTCGTTAATCTGGTAATTGAGCAGTTCGATTTGACGGTTTTTCTCTTCCTCATCGGTTATCGAGCAGGCAATCTCTTTTTTAACCGAGCACCATTGCGAAAAGCATTCACGGTATTGCGCAAGCAGCTCATCATTATCTGCCATTTCATCAATAAAGCCGCAATGGCTTTCGGGGTTAAGAAGCTTTTGTGAATCGTGCTGACCGTGAATATCAATAAGCTCTCTGCCGATTGTTTTAAGCATACCGACAGTTACGGGAACGCCGTTAACACGGCATGAGCTTTTGCCGTCAAGCGAAATTACACGGCGAATAAGCAACGCATCATCATCCAACGGAGCGCCGATCAATTCGAGAATATCGGCGGCAATACCGCTTTCAAGCCTAAATAAAGCGGTCACCTCAGCCTTTGATGCACCTGTTCTAATCAACTCCTTGGAGGTTCTTTCACCC
>CAYQRS010000107.1:0-6305 GCA_964419825.1 uncultured Eubacteriales bacterium | reverse complement strand
CTTTTATCTTACGTTGCCGGCATAAACGGAACAGTTGCAAAAAATATAACGCTGTACCGCGAAGAAAACGGCAAATTTAAGTCGAGAAAAGAGCTTTTGAAAGTTCCGAAGCTCGGAAACAAAGCATTCGAACAGTGCGCAGGCTTTATGCGCATCGCGGACGGCGAAAATGTACTTGACAACACCTCGGTTCACCCCGAAAGCTATGATGCCGCAAAGGCTCTGCTTGAAAGATGCGGCTACGATTTGAAAGCCGTTAAAGCAGGCAAAATCGCAGACCTCGAAGAAAAGGCGCAGACAATCGGTGAAGAAAATTTGGCGAACGAGCTTGGCATCGGCGTGCCTACGCTCAAGGATATTATCAAAGAAATGCTCCGCCCGGGTCGTGACCCCCGTGATGAGCTTCCGCCCCCGATGCTTGTAAGCGATGTTATGGATATGAACGACCTCAAGCCGGGTATGGAGCTTAAGGGCACAGTCAGAAACGTTATCGATTTCGGTGCATTTGTGGATATCGGCGTTCACCAAGACGGTCTTGTTCACATTTCACGCATTACGGACAGATACATAAAGCACCCCTCTGAAGTGCTTAAAGTTGGCGATATTATCACCGTTTGGGTGCTCGGCGTTGACAGCGCCAAAAAGAGGATTTCACTCACAATGATCAAGCCAAAGGAGGATACAAATGGCTAATTTTCAAAAAGACCTGACACAGGGCAGCGTAACGAAACAGCTCTTCAAATTCGCAATACCGTTCCTGCTCTCCAACCTGCTCCAAGCCCTTTACAGCGTTGCTGATATGGTAATTGTCGGTCAATATTGCGGCAAAATCGGCATCACGGGCGTTTCCATCGGCAGCCAGATCAACCTGCTCGTAACAGGTGCGGCAATGGGACTTTCAGTCGGCGGTACGGTTATGATCGCACAATACGGCGGTCAAAGAATGTTCAAGGATCAGCGCAAAACGATTGGTACAATGACAACGATTTATGTTATTTTGGGCGTTGTTTTAACCGCTGTTATGCTTGCTGTCTGCAACCCGATGCTTGACATTTTGAACACCCCCGCAAGCTCTTACAAGCAAGCAGAGGATTATTACAACATCTGCATGGCAGGTATGATTTTCATGTTCCTCTACAACGCCATCAGCGGTGTGTTAAGAGGTATGGGCGATTCAAAAAGCCCTCTTTATTTCGTGCTGATTGCCGCCATTACAAATGTTGTGCTTGACTTAATCCTTGTCGGCAAGTATGATATGGGTGCGGCAGGTGCCGCTTGGGCAACGATTATTGCACAGGCGTTGAGCGTTGTTATCTCACTCTTCTATTTGGCAAAGAAAAAGTTTTTTGCCGATTACCAATGGTCCGACCTCAAAATCAGCAAGGAAAAGCTCGGTCCGCTTTTCAAAATCGGTCTGCCCTCATCGGTTCAGAGCCTCGTTGTTTCGCTCTCCTTCCTTACGCTGACCGCTCTTGTTAACTCATTGCCCAACGCAGAGGTCGCTTCCGCTTGCCAAGGCATCGGCGGCAAGGTCAACTCCTTCGCAATTTTGCCTGCCCTTGCATTGAGCAACGCAATCTCCTCAATGGCAGGTCAAAACATCGGCGCAGGCGAATACGACAGAGCCAAGAAAACAATGAAAACAGGCATTGCCATGGCTCTCATCATTTCTCTTGTTGTTTTCGCCCTTGTTAACATTTTCCCTGAATTCATCATAAGAATGTTTGACAGCGAGCCTGAGGTTATCGAAACAGGCGCATCATATTTGAGATGGATCAGCTTCGATTATATCTTTGTTGCCTTCGTTTTCTGTATGAACGGTCTTGCGATTGCCGCAGGTGACACAGTTATCGCCCTCATCAACTCAATCGCAAGCGGCATCATTGTGCGTGTTCCCCTGGCTTACCTGCTCGTTAAAGCATTCGATATGGGCTTCACAGGCGTTGCGATTGCCCTCGGCTTTGCCTCAGTCGGCAGTATATTCATCGGCGCAATTTATGTCAAAAGCGGAAAATGGCGCAAGCAGGTTGTCCGTTAAGCAAATTTGGAGGATTGTTCAGGTATGAAAAGAGTTCTGGATTTCATCATGGCTCTTCTTGCAACTATCATTTTGTCCCCTGTTCTTTTGGTTGTGGCTTTGGCTATCTTGATTACAGACGGTTCGCCGATTATCTATAAGCAAAAGCGAATCGGCAAGGATGCCAAACCGTTCACAATTTACAAATTCCGCACAATGAAAAACGGAACTCGCTTGGCTTCGACCAAGGATTTGGATGAGGTGAGCGATCAGGTTACGGTCTGCGGCAGGCTTCTGCGAAAAACAAGCCTTGATGAGCTGCCGCAGTTCATCAACATCATCAAAGGCGATATGAGCTTCGTCGGCCCTCGCCCCCTTATTGAGGAGGAGGGTGAAATTCACGCTCTGCGCAAGCAAGCAGGTGTCTATGCCGTTCGTCCGGGTCTTACAGGCTTGGCACAGGTCAACGGCAGGGATAACATCAGCGACGAGGAAAAGGTTAAATTCGATAAAGAATATGTTGATAACCTCAGCATCAGAGCGGATATACGCATCATAATCAAAACCGTTTTCAAGGTTTTGGGTATGAACGACATAAAGGATTGTTAACGCTTTAAAGCACCCGATAATGGGTGCTTTTCTTTTTCTCACAAGGCGTTGGCAGACGGCAAAAAAATGCCGAAATCTCAAATTTTCGCTTGAAATAATCTGCAAAAAGAGTTACAATAGATAGTAATAGCGGTAAATATGACCTACTACCACATTAACAACTTATAAGGGGGTCTTTGAGTGACAGCGGATTTACATTGTCACACTAAATTATCAGACGGTTCTATCGGTATAGACGATTTGATTGTTTTGGCAAAGAAAAAAGGAATTGACACAATAGCTATAACCGACCACGATTGTCTTGCAGGCACAATCAGGGGTCAAATAATCGGTAAACGCCAGGGCATCAATGTTATTATAGGCGTTGAGCTTTCTTCGTTTGACAGCAAATCGGGCAAAGAAATACATATCCTTTGCTACCAGCCGGACAGCCCTGACAGACTTGAGGGGCTTTGCCGCCGCAACTCGCTTTCACGCAAAAAGGCAAGCCAATATATGATTCTCAAAGCGGCTCAGCGTTACCCAATCACGGGTGAGCTTGTGCTTAAATGTGCCCAAGGTTCTGCCAACGTTTACAAGCAGCATATTATGCACGCTCTTATGCAATGCGGCATAACGACAAGCATTTACGACAGAATATACAAAGAGCTGTTCGATCCGAGCAGCCCCACCAACATCATCGTTAATCCTCAATTCCCCGAACCGAAGGAGGTTATTGAGCAAATCAAGAACGCAGGCGGCATCGCAATCCTTTCGCACCCTGCGCACACAGGCTGTGTCGATATGATTGATGAGCTTGTCGAAGCAGGTCTTGACGGCATTGAGGTTTGGCACCCCTGCCACAGCAACGATGATATTGCTTCGCTCATCAAAATCGCAAAATCCAAAAAGTTGCTTATGACAGGCGGCAGTGACTTCCACGGTATGTATTCGCCGACTGCTGTCGGTGTCGGTGGAATTGAAATTCCGCAAAGTGCACTTACAGCCTTTTTGTCATACAAATCCAAACAAAAAAGGCTCGCCAAAAAAGCGGAAGCAGAAGCCGCCGCTAAATAAAACATCACAGCAAAGAGAGGTTTTACTTATGCTTGATGACAGCGACATCAAAATTTTCACAAGCAAAAAAGAGGATAACGACGGCTCCGATTTATTTGCCGTTGCGGAGGAAATGAAAAAGCACATTGCCAACGGTAACTTCTCCAGAGCAAAGGAGCTTGGCAAAAAGCTTGCCGATATTTCTCCCGACAGCAACGATTTAAGCGATGAGCTGACTGCGATGCTCTCCGCCCCGTCTGTAACCTTGGATATTAAAATTCAGCTCAAGGTGCTGATGCTTTTTTGCGCCGAATATGCCCTTTTCAAAGAGCTTTGCCCCCTGCTTGCCACCTGCGCAAACGAGGCAATGTACAACAAAATCCGCAAGGATTCTGCGGCTTTCTACGAGGGAATCTCCAACGGTGCCGCAATGAGCTTTTACTATATGGCTATCAAACAGCGTGAGATTAGCAAGGCAATCGGTGAAAGCTTCGCAATGCTTTGCAATGCGGAGAACAACGCAACGATCAAAGCGCTCGGTTCAAAAACCTTTGAGCTTATCCTCTGCCACATAAAAGAGCAAATCAGCAAAGCCGCCTTTGAAGCCTAAAAAATTAAGGACTGAAAGCCTTTGAGTTTTCAGTCCTTTTTTCATTGTTATTTTTTCTTACATTCAAAGCAAAGCCAATCGTTTTTGTTGTGGCGCTTGATAACCTCGAAGCCGTTTTCTTCAAACGCCGCAAGCACCTCCTGCTCTCTCGGTGCGATAATTCCCGAAGCGATAAACACGCCGTCATCCTCCAAGAATTCGCCGACCTGCGAAGAAAACAGAATTATGATATCGGCAACTATGTTGGCGGCAATAACGCTGAATTTGCCGTTAAGGTTTTCGGCAAGGCTACCCTTGTAGACGGTGTATTTCGGCTCTGTGAAGCCGTTGACCTCACCATTTTCTCTTGCGGTTTTAACAGCCAAAGCATCAATATCAACGCCAACTGCGCTCCTTGCGCCGAGCAAAAGCGAAGCAACGCTCAAAATACCGCTGCCACAGCCAACATCGAGCATATCCGTTTCGGGCGTGATATACGGTTCGAGAGCCTCCAAGCAAAGCCTTGTTGTTTCGTGCGTACCGCTGCCGAAAGCAAGACCCGGTTCAATATGGAGCACTACCCTGTCGCCTGCATCGTATTCCTCCTCCCAAATGGGGCGGATGAGCAAACGCTCGCCGACGGGCATCGGCTTGAAATATTTTTTCCAGTTATTTTCCCAATCCTCATTACGGCATTGGTTGGTTTCAATCGTGTAGGGAATTTTTTCGCTTGTGAAGCGCTCAGTAAGGAAGGCGGTTGCTTCTGCAGGATTATCCTCAGGCGAAATATAAATATGAATAAGTCCCTTTGTTCTGTCTTTTTTCAGCAAATCCTCATCAATCAAATCGATTCCCGCAATCTCATAAGCCTCCTGCTCAAGGGTTCTGTAATCCTCAATATAAACTCCGGGCACAAGCACCTGAGCAATGTCAGCGGCTTTATCGATAAACTTGCTGTCAACCGTGATAATAATTTCTGTCCAGTCCATATTCTACCTCTTAATTTAATATTATAAATCCAAATTTGTCGGCGCATTAACATCGATTCTGCCGTGGTTATAGAATGAGCGGTTATCCAACGCCCATTGTCTTGTTGAAAATCCGCCTGCTTCAACGCCGTTAACCGCATTGTTGACCTCAACAACACGGGCATCGAGCCTATCCAAAGCGGAAAGAATATCCGCCTCGATGAACAAGGGGCGAACTGCGGCACCGAATTCGGGATCACCGTGGTGAGAAATGAGCATATGCTCAACGAGCATCGCTTTATCCTTCGGCGTGCCGAGCCTTTCGGCGGTTTTATCAACAAGGATTGCGCCCTTGACAAGGTGACCAAGGAGAGTGCCCTCAACGCTGTAGCCTGAGGCAATGCCCGTTTCGCCTGCAACCAATTCCTCAAGCTTTGCAATATCGTGAAGAATTGCGCCGCAAAGGAGCAGGTCACGGTCAACAAACGGATAAATTCCGCAAACCGCCTGAGCCAAACGCACGATTGAGAGCGTATGCTGCAAAAGACCGCTGCGCATAGCATGGTGCAGCTTAAAGGCGGCAGGATAATAGAGCAGCTTCTCTTTGTTCTCAGTGATAATTGTTTTGGTCAGCAATGCCAAATCCGCATCGTTAAAGCCATCGATTATGCTGATGATTTCGTTATACATCTCCTCGCCGCCGTAAACAGCGGAGGCAACATAATCCTCAATCTTGATGCCGTCATCAGGCGTTGCAGGGCGAATGAGATCAACTCTGAGCTGATCAACATCGTTGAATTTGTTGATCATTCCACGAACCTTAACCAAGGTGTTCGGCGAATAAACGCCGTGCGTGTTCTCATCGTATTTCCAAAGCTTTGCGTTGATCTCACCTGTTTTGTCGCTCAAAACCATATCAAGGTAAGCTTCGCCGTTTTTGTTAACCTTTTTATCTGCGCTTTTGACAATGCAAAATCCTGTATGTGAGCCTGTTCGCTCATTATATGTGAAATTCAAGTCAACACTCCCTTATGAAACATATATATTGATTATACAATTATTTTTCAGGTTTTACAACCTGTATTTT
>CAYQRS010000106.1:0-6390 GCA_964419825.1 uncultured Eubacteriales bacterium | reverse complement strand
CCTAAATCGTCATTGACAAAGGCAATTACGGCGCTTTTGCCCTTGGCGAGAACGGCTGTTTTGGGGTTGAGCTTTGTTTCAAAATAATCGACATCGAAGCCGTAGGAGGTTTTGTATTTGTCAAAGTAAATTTTGTCATAAGGCTTTGCGTCGAAAAGGCAGAGTCTTTGCATTTCTTTCAATCCTTTCATAGCGTTTACATTTTAAGTGTTTACAAATTACGCAAAAAAACCAATACCAAAATAAAGGTATAAAGCAGTAAAAGATTTGTATAATTCGCAGATTTAAACAAATTTAACATTTTATTACTTGATTTAGGTCGAAAATTGTCATATAATCAGTATAATTTAAACGGATAATTTGGGGGCGAAACTCTTGGGTATGAAACTTCTTGAAGAAAAAATCCTTAAAGAAGGCAAAATTCTGCGTGAAGGTGTACTTAAAGTTGATATGTTTCTCAATCACCAAATCGATGTGGAGCTCCTTAACGAAATCGGCAAGGAATTCCGCAGAATTTTTGCTGATTGCAATATTAACAAAATACTCACAATCGAAGCATCAGGCATAGGAATTGCGTGCATTGCCGCACAGTATTTCAATGTGCCGGTTGTTTTTGCAAAAAAAGGAATCAACCGCAATATCGGCGATAATATCTATATGGCTGATGTCCATTCCTACACCAAAAATTCAACCACGCCGATCTGCGTTTCAAAGGATTTCCTCAACGAAAACGACCGTGTGCTTGTTATCGACGATTTTATGGCGAACGGCAAGGCGGCTTTCGGACTTATCAACATCATCAATCAGGCGGGTGCAACGCTTGAGGGTGTCGGCATCGTTATCGAAAAGGGCTTCCAGCCAGGCGGCGACAGCCTGCGTGCCCTCGGCTACAGGGTTGAATCGCTTGCTGTAATCAAATCAATCACCGATAACGAAATCGTTTTGGCATAAATCAAATTTATATTCCCATCTGCTGCTTGGCGGCGGAACAAATAAAATCAATTTTACGGAGGTAGAACCCAATGAAGAAGTTTTCAAAAATTCTCGCTCTTCTCCTCGCTCTCGCAATGGTATTCGGCTTTGCCGCTTGTGGCGACAAGACCGACGGCGACGGTGACAAGGCAGCAAACAGCGACCTTAAAATCGGTGTTATCCTTCTCCACGATGAGAGCATCGGTTACGACAAGGCACACATCGACGGCGTTAAAGCAGGTGTTGCCGCAAACGGCCTGAGCGAAAGCCAGATCGTTTGGAAAAAGGCAGTTCCCGAAAGCGCAGAATGTGCCGATGCCGCAAAAGCACTTGTTGCTGACGGCTGTGACATCATTTTCTCAGACAGCTACGGTCATCAGGACTTTATGCTTGAGGTTGCAGAGGAATTCCCGAATGTTACTTTCGTTTCAATGACAGGTGACAAGGCTAACAACTCCAAGCTCCCCAACTACAAAAACGCATTCACAAGCGTATTTGAATCACGCTATGTTTCAGGCGTTGTTGCAGGCATGAAAATCAAGCAGCTCCTTGACGACGGCACTCTTACTCCCGAAACTCAGCCCGCAAGCTTCGATGAAAACGGCAACGTTAAAATCGGCTATGTCGGCGCATTCAACTATGCAGAGGTTGTTTCGGGCTACACAGCTTTCTATCTCGGCGCAAAGAGCGTTGTTGAGAATGTTGTTATGAACGTTGAATACACCGCTTCATGGGCTAACGAAAGCTCCGAGGCTACAGCAGCAGAGAAGCTTGTTGCAGACGGCTGCGTTATCATCGGTCAGCACGCTGATACAACAGGCGCTCCCTCAGCAGTTGAAAAGCTCAACAAGTCAGGCAAGATCTGCTACTCTGTCGGCTACAACATCTCAATGCTTGAAGCTGCTCCCACAGCAGCTCTTACCTCCGCTTCAAACAACTGGGGTGTATTCTACACCTATGCAATCAAATGTATGCTTGACGGCGAGGAGCTTACAGCAGACTGGTCAGCAGGCTATGCACAGGATGCAGTTAAGGTCACAGAGCTCGGCGCTTCCTGCGCACCCGGCACAGCAGAAAAGGTTGCAGAGGTTGAAGCTGCAATCAAGGAGGGCAAGCTCCACGTATTCGATATAAGCAAGTTCACCGTTAAGGGTGAGAAGCAGGAGCATTACACTTATGACTTCTCAACAATGAACTGGGCAACAGGTGAGGTTGTTTTCGAGGGCGAAAAGATTGACGTTATCTCCGACGGCTACTTCCACGAGAGTGAATACCGTGCCGCTCCCTATTTCGATATCCGCATCGACGGCATCAACGAAGGCGCAATGCCCCAATAATCTAAACAAGTAATATTTTCAAGCAAAGAGGAGCAAAAACTCCTCTTTGCTTACTTTGCTTTTTCTGTGCTTATTTGAGTGTTGAGCTTTTGGCTTAAAATTGAAATAAGTGCAGAAACAACAATTTTTCGGAAAGGAAGTATTTTGCTGTGGAATGTGCAATTAAGCTTCAAAACATAACAAAAATCTTCGGCGAGGTTGTTGCTAACAGTCATATCACTCTGGAGGTTCGCAAGGGCGAGGTTCTTGCGCTTTTGGGCGAAAACGGCAGTGGCAAATCAACCCTTATGAATATTATTTCGGGCATTTATTATCCCGATGAAGGCACGATTGAGTGCGAGGGCAAAGAGGTTACGATACGCTCACCCAAGGATGCCTTCGACCTTGGCATCGGTATGATTCACCAGCATTTTAAGCTGATCGATGTTTTTTCTGCGGCGGAAAACGTTGCCCTCGGCATTGAGGACAGCATCAAAACCGTTACCGCAGGAATCAAAGATATATGTGATAAGTACGGCTTTGAGGTTGATCCTGAGCAAAAGGTTTACGATATGTCCGTTTCGCAAAAGCAGACACTTGAAATTGTCAAGGTGCTTTACAGAGGTGCGAACATACTCATCCTCGATGAGCCGACTGCGGTTCTCACTCCGCAGGAAACGCAAAAGCTTTTCAATGTTATCCGCAATATGAAGGCTCACGGCAAATCGATTGTTATTATCACACACAAGCTCCACGAGGTGCTTGAAATTTCCGACCGTGTTTCGATTTTGCGCAAGGGCGAATATATCGGCACGGTTGACACCAAGGATGCAACCGAACTTTCGCTGACCGAAATGATGGTCGGTCAAAAGGTCACGCTCGATATTGAGCGCCCCGAGCCGGTTGACCCGAAAAAGCGCATTTCCGTCAAGAACCTCACCTGCCTCAACAGCGAGGGTGTCAAGGTTGTCGATAATGTCAGCTTCGATATTAACAGCGGCGAAATTCTCGGCATTGCAGGTATTTCGGGCTGCGGTCAAAAGGAGCTGCTTGAAGCGATTGCCGGCTTGCAGGAGATTGAGGGCGGCGAAATCATTTTCGTCAATCCCGAAACAGAAAAAGAGGTTTCCCTTGTTGGCAAAAGCCCCCGTGCAATCAGCGATTTAGGCGTTTCGCTCTCATTCGTGCCTGAGGATAGGCTCGGTATGGGTCTTGTCGGCTCGATGGGTATGGCAGATAATATGATGCTCAAAAGCTATAACAGAGGTAAATCCGTCTTTACCGAAACGAAGTACCCCAGGAAGCTTGCCGAAAAAATCAAGGAGGAGCTTGAGGTTGTCACTCCGAGCATCAATACCCCTGTTCGCAGGCTTTCGGGCGGCAATGTTCAAAAGGTTCTTGTTGGTCGTGAAATCGCTTCCGCACCCAAGGTTTTGATGACTGCTTATGCGGTGCGAGGTCTTGATATCAACACTTCTTACACAATTTACCATCTGCTTAACGAGCAGAAGAAAAAAGGCGTTGCCGTCGTTTATGTCGGCGAGGATTTGGATGTTCTTGTTGACCTTTGTGACCGTATTATGGTGCTTTGCGGCGGCAAAATGAACGGCATCGTTCAAGGCAGAGAAACAACAAAAGAAGAGGTCGGTCTGCTGATGACCAACCTTGCAAAGGAGGGTGAGCAAAAATGAGCAAAGTTAAAGCAGAACACCATGAACCGCTTATAAGGTTTGCAAAGCGTGATGAGATTTCCGCTTGGAAAAACATCGTTATCCGCTTGGGCGCAATCGTCGGCGCAATCCTGCTCGATGCCCTGCTTATCACCGTGCTCACCGATTACAGCGCATTCGATGTTTTCAAAAAGATGTTCGGTGAAACCTTTGGCAACCTCTATAATTTTAGCTGGGCGCTTCGTGATATGGCGTTGCTCCTTGGCATCGGTATTGCGCTTGCTCCCGCATTCAAAATGCGATTTTGGAATATCGGCGCAGAAGGTCAGGTTTTGGCAGGTGCATTGGCAACTGCGGTTGTTATGTATTACTGCAATGACGATATGAATCCGATTTTGGTTATCGGCGTAATGTTCGTGGTAAGCATACTCGCAGGTGCGCTTTGGGGCTTCATTCCTGCTTTCTTCAAGGCAAAATGGGGCACGAACGAAACCTTGTTCACCCTTATGATGAACTATATTTCAATTCAGCTTGTCGCCGCCGCAACAGAAAAATGGCGTGGTCAGGCTTCATCGCTCGGCAAGCTCAATCAGGTCAGCAAAACGGGCTGGCTGCCTGCTCTTAAGGGCGATTTCCTCCCCGAAATCATCAATCAGCGTTATTTCTGGAACATTCTCATCATTGCCGTTTTCACCGTTGTGATGTATTTCTATCTCAAACGCACGAAGCACGGCTATGAGATTTCCGTTGTCGGCGAGAGTGAGAACACGGCACGCTACGCAGGCATCAATGTAAAAAAGACGATTATGCGCACGATGGCTCTTTCAGGCGCAATTTGCGGCATTGTCGGTTTCCTCACCGTTGCAGGTAAGGATCAGACAATTTCAACCGAAACGGCAGGCGGCAATGGCTTCACGGCAATCATTGTTGCGTGGGTTTCAAAATTCAACACCTTCACAATGGTCGGTATCGCATTTTTGCTTATCTTCCTTTCAAGAGGTGCAGATGGCATCGCTTCGGCATTCGGTTTGAACAGCTACCTTGCCGATATTGTTTCGGGCGTTGTTCTGTTCTTCGTTTTGGGCTGTGAATTCTTCCTTAACTATAAGGTTATCTTTAACAAACATAAGGAGGTTAAATAATGGATCTTCTTATCGCTTGGCTCACAAGAGCCATTATGTTCGGCACGGTTATTATGTTCGGCTCAATGGGCGAGATCATAACGGAAAAATCAGGCAACCTCAACCTCGGTGTTCCCGGTATTATGTATCTCGGCGGCTTTGCAGGCTTCGTCAGCGCTTTCTATTATGAAAACCTTGTCGCAAACCCCAACCCGATCATCTGCATTGCTATTTCAATGCTCTGTGCATTCGCCTTTGCAATGCTCGGCGGCTTGATTTATGCTTTCCTGACAATTACGCTCAGAGCAAACCAGAATGTTACCGGTCTTGCACTCACCATTTTCGGCACGGGCTTTGCAAATGTTTTCGGCTCGTTCCTGATGAAGGATCAGGTTTATGCCGCCGCACTCTATGCAAACGGCGTGTATAACTGCATTGCTATTTCAATGCTCTGTGCATTCGCCTTTGCAATGCTCGGCGGCTTGATTTATGCTTTCCTGACAATTACGCTCAGAGCAAACCAGAATGTTACCGGTCTTGCACTCACCATTTTCGGCACGGGCTTTGCAAATGTTTTCGGCTCGTTCCTGATGAAGGATCAGGTTTATGCCGCCGCACTCTATGCAAACGGCGTGTATAACTACAAAATTTTCGGCTTCATTCCGGGTGCAATCGGTCAGGTCATCGGCTCACACGGCTTTATGGTTTACCTTGCAATTATCGTTGCAGTCGTTATCTCGCTTGTCATTAACCGCACAAAGGTCGGCTTGAGCCTGCGTGCAGTTGGCGAAAACCCCGGTACTGCCGATGCCGCAGGTATAAATGTTATCAAATACAAGTATCTTGCAACCTGCATCGGTGCAGGCATTTCGGGTCTTGGCGGTCTTTACTATGCCCTTGACTATAACAACGGAATTTGGTCAACCACCTCCGAAATCGAATCGCTCGGCTGGCTTGCCGTTGCGCTTGTCATTTTCACAACTTGGAAATCGCTCAACGCAATTTGGGGTTCGTATCTGTTCGGTCTGCTGTTCTGGCTTTACCAATTCCTGCCGGGTATGCTCGGCATCGTTATGCCAAGTTACGCAACGAAGCTTGTACAAATGCTGCCCTACCTTGTAACGGTGGTCGTTCTTATCATCACAAGCCTGCGCAAAAAGCGTGAGCAACAGCCGCCTGCAAGCCTCGGCTTATCCTATTTCAGAGAAGAAAGATAGTTTTTCATTCAAACGCCTTGCAGTTAAGCTGTGGGGCGTTTGTTTTGCGTTAAAAAGGTTGATTTTTGAATATAGGTGTGTTATTATATATATC
>CAYQRS010000105.1:0-6467 GCA_964419825.1 uncultured Eubacteriales bacterium | reverse complement strand
GTTATCATTATGGCCGATGCCGACGTTGACGGTGCGCATATCCGTACCCTTTTGTTGACCTTCTTCTTCCGCTATATGCGCCCCCTCATTGAACATGGCTATATCTATATCGCACAGCCTCCGCTGTTCAAAATCAGCAAGGGCAGAAAGGTTCAGTACGCCTATTCCGATGAACAGCGTGATGAGATTATTCAGGAGTTCGGCGGTAACTGCGATATTCAGCGTTACAAAGGTCTTGGTGAGATGGACCCGATTCAGCTTCGTGAAACAACTATGGACCCTGCCAACCGCACAATGCTCCGTGTTACTCTTGAGGATGCAATGCTGGCTGACGAAACATTCTCAATCCTTATGGGCGATAAGGTTGAACCTCGCCGTGAGTTCATTGAGAAAAACGCAAAATATGTACAGAATTTGGATATTTAACAAATAAAATATTTTTTCAAGGAGAAAGATAAAATGTTTGACAATGTACTTGATTCAATCGGTCTTATCAAAGAAACCGATGCAGAAGTTGCGGATGCAATGCAGTTAGAGCTTGAGCGCCAACAGCGTAACATCGAGCTTATTGCTTCCGAAAACATCGTTTCGCCTGCTGTTATTGCAGCAATGGGCAGCGTTCTCACGAACAAATATGCCGAGGGTTATCCCGGTAAGCGCTATTACGGCGGCTGTGAATGTGTTGATGTTGTTGAGAACATTGCTATCGAGCGTGCAAAGAAGCTTTTCGGTGCAGAGCACGTTAACGTTCAGCCTCACTCAGGTTCACAGGCTAACTTCGCTGTTTACAACGCACTCCTCAAGCCCGGTGATACCGTTCTCGGTATGAGCCTTGATTGCGGCGGTCACCTTACTCACGGCTCGCCCGCAAACCTCAGCGGTAAGCTCTACAACTTCGTTCCCTACGGCGTTGATGAAAGCGGCTTCATCGATTATGATGAGCTTGAGAAAAAGGCTAAGGAATGTAACCCCAAGCTTATTGTTGCAGGCGCTTCCGCTTATCCGAGAGTGATCGATTTCTGCCGCATCTCCGAAATCGCAAAGGAAGTCGGCTGTCCGTTTATGGTTGATATGGCTCATATCGCAGGCCTTGTTGCCGCAGGACTCCATCCCTCACCCGTACCCTATGCCGATATTGTCACAACAACAACTCACAAAACTCTCCGTGGTCCTCGTGGCGGTCTTATCCTTTGCAAAGAGGAATTCGCTAAGGATATCGATAAGGCAATTTTCCCTGGTAGTCAGGGCGGTCCTCTTATGCACATCATTGCGGCAAAGGCTGTTTGCTTCGGCGAAGCTCTGAAGCCCGAATTCAAAGCATATCAGGAGCAGATCGTCAAGAACTGTCAGGCTCTTTCAAAGGCTCTTCTCGAAAAAGGCTTCAACCTTGTTTCGGGCGGCACAGATAACCACCTGATGCTTGTTGACCTTCGCCCCTTCCACATCACAGGCAAGGAGCTTGAAAAACGCCTTGACACAGTTTACATAACCGTTAACAAGAACGCAATCCCCAACGACCCCGAAAAGATGTTCGTAACAAGCGGCGTTCGTATCGGTACTGCCGCTGTAACATCAAGAGGTATGGTTGAAGAGGATATGGTGAAGATTGCCGAGTGTATTTATCTCACCGCTTCCGATTATGAAAACAGCGCAGACAAGATTCGTGAAATGGTTTGCGATATTTGCAAAAAGTACCCGATTTATTGAGCCACAAGCAGGACTATTTCAGCAGAGCAATGAACAAAAATTAACTTAAAATAAATTTTTGTTGACAATTCACGGAAATCGTTGTACAATCAAGGTGAAGTTAACAATGATTTCCTTCATCTGCAAATATGGGAGGTGAAATAAATGGATATCAATGCAATCATCGAACAGATCAAGCCCGTTATCGAACAGCTTAAGCCCGTACTCGAAAAGGTTATCGAGATGGTTAAGAAAATCGATTTCGACGCAATCATCAAAACAATCAAAGATTCAGGCATTATTGACAAGATTGTTGAGCTCGTTAAAGGTCTTGTTGGCTAATAACCCGCTTACATAATTAGAAATGTCAAGGAGGAATTTATTATGGATCAGATTCTTACACTTGTTGAGCAGATTCTCGCTTTCTTCAGAGAGGGCGAAGCTGCAGCAATCATCAAAATGATTAAGGAATCCGGTGTTGTCGAAATTATCGTCAACTTCGTAAAAGGTCTCATCGGTTAATCGGTCTTTCATTGTTCTCTTTATAATAGCCCTTGTGAAAGAAGCTTTTGCTTATTATGAGCGGAGCTTCTTTCTTTTTTTGTGCATACTATTTTCGGTGATTAAAATGACGAATATCGGTATGGAAAAAATTACGCTCAATGCCGCATATAAGCTTGTCGGCGCAAAGGGACAGGGCAGAGCCTTGCGTGCGTTGATATGGCTGTTTCGGTTTATTCTGCTGAGCCTGTGGCTGTGTACGCTTTCCTTGGCTCGTCAATCTATTGTGGCAGTGGTTCTCGGCGGCGTTGCGGCTTTTGTTATGCGGTGCTTGATTTGCTTGCTTTGGGGCGTTGAGAGCCAATGGCTCTGCCGCAGGCTGAAAGGCGAAAAAATCAGCCCTGCCGTTGTCTTGGCTGATTTCGGAATCAAAGAGCTTTTGCGTGCGGCGTTGCTCTGTGTTTGCTTGCGTGCGGTTGCGATCTTGAGGTGCGCCGTGTTTTTTGTTCCTACGCTAATCGGTGCGGCACTCGTTCTCCACCTCGGCTTTATGGGCGTTTCCGAAAAAATAATGCTCGCCTTGGGCGTAAGTGTGCTTCTCAGCGCGCTTGTGGCGCTTGTGTTTTGCTATGGCTCAACAAGGGGCGTGATGATGGCGGCGGTTGCAATGCCGCAAAAGCCGAGCGAAGCATTTGCAATTATTAAGGCGGTAGATGGCAGGCTCAAAGAGATCGTACCGTTCAGCCTTCATCTGCTCCGTTTCGGCTATGCAAAGCGTATGCTTTCGATGCTCATTTATGCGCAGGAAGCCTGTGAAAATCAAATTGTGAACGATTTGTGAATAAAAAGGTTGACAATAATTGGAGTAAATGGTATAATAACGCCACAGGCACAGCAGATGTGCAAATATTTAACGAAGGAGATTTCTTATTTATGAAAAAGTCACTTAAAAAAGTTATTGCTGTCGTTATGTCAGTAGCTATCGTTGTTGCCGGCACAAGTATGTTTGCTTTTGCGGCTGATTCTTCTTCCGCAGGTCAGGATGCTCTTAAGGCATTCAACGATTGGATCGACTCACTCTCAAACTACAAGCTTGAGGATTTCTACGGCTTCATCACCTCGGTTCTTCATCTCTTCGGCTTCACGGGCGAGTTCGAGGGTGTTCACAGCATCATCGAGTTCTACAACCAGTGGTTCGACAGCCTTGGTGTTATTGGCGAGGTTTACGAGAAGTTCATCAACTCAATCAAAACATCAGATCTTATCGAGCTTCTTGCAAAAATCTTCGGCTGATTTTTACAAATTACACAAAAACCTGTTTCCATTTTTGTGGAAGCAGGTTTTTTATATTTTCTCAAAATGATTGAAAAAATAATCAAATCATAGTATAATAAAACTTCAATAAATGTAAGGTGGGTTATTTATGCCAAAAATAAAAATCGGCGTTATCGGTACAGGTGGTATCAGCAACGCTCATCTTTGCAGCTATAAACGCAACCCCGATGTTGAGGTTTATGCTCTTTGCGATATTGATAAAGAGCGCGTTGAAATGATGGCTGAAAAATACGGTGTCCCTCTTGAACGCACCTTCACCGATAAGGATGAGATGCTTAAGCTTACAGAAATCGATGCTGTCAGCGTTTGCACATGGAACTCGGCTCACGCCGAATGTGTTATTGCCGCACTCAACGCAGGCAAGCACGTTCTTTGCGAAAAGCCGATGGCTATGAATTCCGATGAGGCAAAGGCAATGTACGAAGCAGCTCAGCGCAACAACAAGCTCCTTATGATCGGCTTTGTGCGTCGTCATGGCAGAGATGCAAAAATCGTTAAAGATTTTGTTAAGGATGATTTCTTTGGTGAGCTTTATTATGCCAAAGCAACTTATCTGCGCCGCAACGGTAACCCGGGTGGCTGGTTTGGCGATAAATCCCGTTCGGGCGGCGGTCCTCTTATCGATTTGGGTGTCCATGTTATTGATTTGGTTCGTTACCTTTTCGGCAACCCGAAGCCTGTTTCGGTTTACGGCGCAACATTCCAAAAGCTTTTCAATCGCCCCGATATTATCGGCAGTAAGGCTTGGGAAGCAACGGGCAGCCGAGGCACAAAGGGCAAATGTGATGTTGAGGATATGGTCAGCGCACTGATTCGCTTCGATAACGGCGCAGTTCTCAACCTTGAGGCTTCCTTCACAATGAACCGCAAAAAGGATGAGGCTAATATCGAGCTGTTCGGCACAAAGGCAGGCACAAAGCTTGACCCTCAGCTTGAAATCTATACCGATATGAACAACCGCCTTGTCGATGTCAGCTTTGCCGATGAATCCTCATTCGATTTTGACGGCGCATTCCAAGCTGAAATCGATCATTATGTTGACTGCGTTGCAGGCAGAGCGGAATGTATTGCCCCTGCTGAGGATGGCGTTGAGCTTATGCGTATTCTCGATGCGGTTTATGAATCCGCTGCAACAGGTCACGAAGTTATTCTGTAAAAATTTTTCATTACATATAAAGAGGTAAAAACAATGGAAATTAAAGTTTTTGAAAATGCCGAGCAGATCGCTGAGGCACTCGGTCAGTTCTATGTTGATTTTGTAAACGAGAATCCGAATTGCGTTCTCGGTCTTGCAACAGGCGCAACCCCCGTGCCGACTTATAACTACATTGCCAAGGCTTATGCTGAGGGCAAGGTCAGCTTTAAGAATGTCAGCACATTCAACCTTGATGAGTATTGCGACCTCCCCAAGGACAACAAGAACAGCTATTTTACATTTATGTTCCAAAATCTTTTCAACCGTGTTGATATTAACCCCGATAATGTCGGCTTCCTTGATGGTAATGCCTCCGATTATGATGAGGAAAGCAAGCGTTACGCCAAGGCTATTGCTGATAAGGGCGGAATCGATGTTCAGCTCCTCGGTATCGGTCACAACGGTCACATTGCTTTCAATGAGCCGTCAGATGCGTTTACGGATGAGGCTTTCCGTGTCACTCTTTCCGAAAGCACAATCAACGCAAACTCAATCTATTTTGACGATGCTCCGATGCCCCGTTATGCAATGACAATGGGCATTGGCTCGATTATGCGCTCAAAGAAAATCATCCTTGTTGCAACAGGTGCAGGCAAGGCACAGGCTGTTAAAGGCATGGTCGAGGGCGAGGTTACACCTCAGCTTCCCGCTTCAATTCTTCAGCAGCACAGCGATGTTGTGATTTATCTTGATAAGGATGCCGCTTCATTGCTTTCCAAATAATCCGTAAAAACAAATCACCCGAAAAAGATTTTGTTCTTCTTCGGGTGATTATATTTTTGCCTTATTTTATTTGCTGTATTTTTCTTTGATTTCGCTTGCTCTGCCGCAGGTCATTCTGCCCTCGGGACAGTAGCCCTCAACATAACAGCTCGGACCGTAGTGCTTGAACAGCTCAGGCTCTTTTTCACGCAGAATTGCGAGCATTTCGTTTGCGTAAATTTGAATTTCCCATTGTGCCCTTGTGCAGCTTCTGAGCTTCATAAACAGTTGAAGCTCTCTGCCGTTCATCGTTGAAACAATGCTTATCGTGTTGCCGCTGAGAATGAGGTAGGGGATTGCATCGGCTTCGCCGCTTGCCTTGAGCTGATTATAAACCTCAAGGCTTGAGCTGAAGCATTTTTTGTAAAGCTCAAGCATTTCGGGGTTTGAAAGGATGCTTTGCGGCATTACATAATCGGTTCTGTCAACTGTGCTGAGGCTCGGCACTTGAATCGAGTGGAGTCTGTGCCTTGCAAAATGGGTAAGAGTTGAAAGCGAAACCTTGTTGAGTGCAAAGGTGAACTGAACGCTCTCCAATGCTCTTGCCCTGCTTGAAGCAAATACGGCATCAAGGATTTTGCCTCTCGTTGCTTCGTCTGCCGTTGCGGAGCTGATCGTTGCGGCTGTGTAGCAGTTGGCTTCGAGCATTGCGGCTTTCGCAACTGTTACTGCGGCGTTCTCGCTGCCGCCCATATATTCAACCAAAGCCGAGGGGCTTTCGGTTCTGTTAGGCTCAATGAAGCTTAAATCAAGGTAATCTGCCTTTTTTGGCTTGCGCTCCTCAAAGCCGATGACGAGTCCGGGAGCAATGTCAGCAACCTGCTTGAACAAATCCTTGCCAAGGGCGAAAATCTCAGGTATTGCCGCACCTCTGCCGTGGAGCATTGCATGCAAAACATGGAGCATTTCTCTGCCGTTGACCGACATGAAGAAATTGCTGAGGAAGCAATAGGGCAGAACAAAGCGAGCATCCTCCTTCGGTATTCCC
>CAYQRS010000104.1:0-6521 GCA_964419825.1 uncultured Eubacteriales bacterium | reverse complement strand
ATCTTACGCCTCGCCGTCTTCACCTAAATAATAGCTGCTTGTGCGGTGAAGACCGAGCTTAGTGAGAACTTCCTCCTCTTTTTCACGCATACGGACACGCTCAAGACCACCGTTAACATGGTCATAGCCGAGCAAATGAAGCATTGAATGTACGGTGAGAAAAGCGACCTCACGCTGAAGAGTATGTTCGTAAACCTGAGCCTGAGCAACAGCGTGCTCAAGAGAAATTACTATGTCGCCGAGCATTTTTGCGCCCGTATCGGGGTTTATGTCATAATTGCCGTTTTCACCCAGCGGGAAGGAAAGCACATCCGTTGAAGAATCAATATCACGGAACTGCTTGTTAAGCTCATGGATGCGCTCATCGTCAACGAACATAACGCTGACTTCCGCAGAGCCCTCGAAGCCTTCGTTAACAAGAACCGCTGTACAGCTACGCCTTACGAGCAATCTCAAACCCGTGGGGATTTTGATTTTTTGCTGTTCATCCGAAATTATTACCTTAATCTTGTCTTTCATATATTAACACCCTCTCAGTTTTTTCTGCGTTCTTCATACTTGGCGTAAGCCTTAACGATATCCTGAACAAGCTTGTGCCTTACGACATCCTTATCGTTAAAGGTCACTGTTTGAATATCATCAACATTTTTCAGGATTTTGATTACCTCAACCAAACCGGATTTTTTGCCGTCGGGCAAATCTATCTGCGTAATATCGCCTGTTATAACCATTTTTGAATTGAAGCCGAGCCTTGTCAAAAACATCTTCATCTGCTCAGGTGTTGTGTTCTGAGCCTCATCGAGAATGACGAAGCTATCATCAAGCGTTCTGCCACGCATATAGGCAAGCGGCGCAACCTCAATACTGCCACGCTCCTGATAACGCTGAAAATTCTCAGCGCCAAGCATATCAAACAAAGCATCGTAAAGTGGGCGAAGATACGGGTCAACCTTTTGCTGTAAATCACCCGGCAAAAATCCGAGCTTTTCACCTGCTTCAACAGCGGGTCTTGTTAAAATAATTCGGTTGACCTCCTTGGCACGAAAGGCATTGACTGCCATTGCCACGGCAAGGTATGTTTTACCCGTACCCGCAGGACCGATACCGAAAACAATCGTATTGTTCTTGATTGCCTCAATATAGTTCTTTTGGCCGAGGGTTTTGGGCTTAACGGGCTTACCTCGTGAGGTTATGCACACGCAATCGTTACCCATTGCGGCAATTTGCCCCTCGTTACCCTCGCCGACAAGCGTCATAACATAACGCACGCTTTGGTCGGTAAGAGCTTCACCTTTGTTGACAAGAGCAAGCAAGCCGCCGATTGCACGGGAAGCCTTCGTCACTGACTCAACCTCGCCTGTTATTTTAAGCTCCGAGCCACGGCTGATTACGTTAACACCGTATTCCTGTTCAATCTTTTTGATGTTCTCATCGAAGCTGCCGAAAAGGCTGACGGCGTGCTCCATACGGTCGATATTTATGGTTTGTTCAAACAAATTTGCATCCTCCAAGAAGAAAAAGCGAAATATTTAGTTGCATATTGATAAAATTATATCACAAGTTTTGTGAAATGTCACTACTTTTTTAAATATTTTGAACTTAAACTATATTATTATACTTTCTATTGACTTTGAGCAAAAAAAGTTGTAAATTATTATGAGTATAATAAAAATATAAGGAGAGATATTCTATGGCTACTTTCAAACCTTTCAAAAGCATCAGACCTAAAGATGAATTTGCGGAAAAGGTTGCCGCCCTGCCATACGATGTTATGAACAGTGACGAAGCGAGAGAAATGGTTGAAGGCAATCCATATTCTTTTCTTCATATCGATAAAGCAGAAATCGATCTGCCAAAGGGCACTGAGCTTTACAGTAAAACAGTTTACGAAAAAGCCGCCGCTAACCTCAAAAAGTTAGTTGACGACGGCATCTGCATCAAAGACGAAGTGCCCTGCTTTTTCATTTATCGTCAGATTATGAATGAACGCAGTCAAACAGGTCTTGTCGGCTGCGCTTCGATTGACGATTACATCAACAACATAATCAAAAAGCATGAGCTTACAAGAGCCGACAAGGAGCAAGACAGAATCAACCACGTTGACACCTGCAACGCCAACACGGGTCCTATCTTCTTGACATACAAAAGCGGCGATGCTGTTAAAAAGGCTATTGCCGAATGGCAGGCAAGCAACAAACCCGTTTACGATTTCACGGCAGACGGCGTTCGTCAAACAGTTTGGGTGATTGATGATGAAAATGTCAACAGCCTTATCAGCGATGAATTTGCAAAAATCGATTATCTCTACATCGCCGACGGTCACCACCGCTGTGCCTCCGCAGTCAAGGTCGGTCTTAAACGCAGAGAAGCAAACCCCGATTATAACGGAGCTGAGGAATTCAACCGTTTCCTTGCTGTTTGCTTCCCCTCGGATGAGCTTGAAATAATGGATTACAACCGTGTTATCAAGGATCTCAACGGTATGACAAAAGATCAACTGCTCACCAAAATCAGCCAATACTTTGATTTTGAGGTTACTCCACAGAGCAAGCCCTTTAAGCCCGAAGCCAAGCACACCTTCGGTATGTTTGTACAGGGCAGATGGTATAAACTCACGGCAAAAAGCGGCACATTCGATGAGAATGATCCTATTTCACAGCTCGATGTTTCAATTCTCCAAAACAACCTCATCTCCCCGATTCTCGGCATTGATGATCCGAGAACAGACAAAAGAATTGACTTTGTCGGTGGCATAAGAGGACTTGAGGAGCTTGAAAGACGTGCGACAACCGATATGGCTTTAGCTTTTTCGATGTATCCCACAACGCTCGATGACCTTATGGCTATTGCCGATGCAGGGCTTATTATGCCGCCGAAATCAACTTGGTTCGAGCCAAAACTCTTAAGCGGATTGTTCATTCATGAGCTTTCATAAGGAAAGGTAGAAAAAATGTTTGTAGATATAGCAAAAATTAAAATCAAAGCAGGTAAAGGCGGCGATGGATGCGTTGCCTTCCACCGTGAAAAATTCGTTGCAAGCGGCGGTCCTGACGGCGGTGACGGCGGCAAAGGCGGCGACATTATATTTAAGGTTGACACCAACCTTTCAACTCTTGCCGATTTTCGTTACAAGCGCAAATACACAGCGCAGAGCGGCGGCAACGGTCAAAGTGGCAGAAAGAACGGCAAAAAGGGCGAGGATCTTGTTATCAGCGTTCCGCTCGGCACAGTTATCAGAGAAGTCAGCACAGGCAAAATCATGGCGGATTTGAGCGATGACAAGCCTTTCATCGCCGCAAAGGGCGGCAGAGGCGGCTGGGGCAACCCTCACTTCGCCTCGGCAACAAGGCAAGCACCCCGTTTTGCCAAAAGCGGCGCTCCAGGTGAAGAATGGGAGGTCAGCCTTGAACTGAAGCTGATTGCCGATGTCGGTCTTTTAGGCTTCCCGAATGTCGGCAAATCAAGCTTTATTTCGGTTGTAAGCCAAGCAAAGCCGATCGTTGCCGATTACCATTTTACAACAATCACGCCTGTTCTCGGCGTTGTCAGCCTCGGAGAGGGCAATTCATTCGTAATTGCTGATATCCCCGGCTTGATTGAGGGCGCAAGTGAAGGAATCGGTCTCGGTCACGAATTCCTGCGCCATGTCGAGCGTTGCCGTATGCTCGTGCATATTCTTGATGCCGCAGGCAGTGAGGGTCGTGACCCGATTGAGGATTTTGAAAAAATCAACCTTGAGCTTAAGAAGTTCAATGAAGAACTTTCGACAAGGGAGCAAATTGTTGTTGCAAACAAAATTGACCTTGCAACCGATGAGCAGCTTGACCGCTTGGAAAAATATATGAATGAGCACGGCTACAAGCTTTACAAAATGTGCGCCCCAATCACAGAGGGCACGCAGGAGGTTATCAACGCCGTTGCCGAAAAGCTTTCCAAGCTCCCCCCTGTTGTTAGGTTTGAGAGCGAGGAAATCACAAACAAGGATATGCCGCTCAACACGGGCGAAAACTTCACCGTTACGGTCGAAGACGGCATTTACAATGTTGAGGGTGAATGGTTGCTCAGAATTCTCCAACGCACCGACCTTGACGATTACGAATCTCTCCAATATTTCCAGCGTGTGCTTGAAAGCAGCGGTATTCTCGCAAAGCTCGTTGAGCTTGGCATAACCGAGGGTGACACCGTTGTTATCTATGACCTTGAATTTGATTATGTACCCTAAGGAGCTATTTTGGACAGAATAATTAACAAAAACGATACAAACCCAAACACACTCAACCCGATTACCCTCGCCTATCTCGGCGATGCGGTTTTCGAGGTTTTGGTCAGAGAATATATTGCACTCAAAGGCGACAAATCGCCCGAAAAGCTACACAAGGAGGCTGTCAGCTTTGTCAGCGCACAGGCTCAGGCAAAGTGGATTGGCAAAATCGCACCGCTTTTGAGCGAAGACGAAACAGCCGCCTTTAAGCGTGGCAGGAACGCTAAGGTTTCGCACATTCCCAAGGGTGCAAGCGTTGCAACATATCACGCCGCAACAGGCTTTGAAGCGCTCTACGGTTATCTCTTTTTAACAGGACAAAGCGTAAGAATGCGTGAATTATTTGACATTATCTGCAAGGAGGAAGCATCAACCGATGAATAAAAACAAACCGATTGATAAACCGATTAACCCCAAGCTCAAAAAGACGACCGATTTTTTAGTTGACAACCTTGTATGGTTTGTCGGTTGCTGTTTTTATGCCGCAGCAATCAACTTCTTTAACGTACCCAACAACATTGCGCAAGGCGGTTTCTCAGGTCTTGCGATTGTTATCAACTATCTTTCTCATCTGCCCGTCGGTATGATCAACTTTTTGCTAAATATCCCCGTTTTGATTTTGGCATGGATATTCATCGGCAAAAAGTTCGTTTTCAAAAGCCTTTGGGTAACAGCTTTGCTCTCCATTATTATCGACGTTATGGCGCTTATCCCCTATCAATACACAGGTGACAAGCTTTTGGCGGCAATATTCGGCGGCGCTTGCTCAGGTGCAGGTGTTGCTTTGGCGGCAATGCGTGGCGCAACAACAGGCGGAACGGATATTTTGAGCAAGTTGCTCCGTTTGCTTTTCCCACACATTTCTTACGGCAAGCTTGTTATGGCGAGCGATTTGGCGGTCATCCTCATTTCGGCAATCGTTTTCCGCAGCATCGAAAGCGCACTCTATGCCGCAATCGTAATTTTCGTAAGCTCCAAGGTTATTGACTTCGTGCTTTACGGTATGGATAAGAGCAAGATGCTTATGATAGTCACAGACCGTGCAGACGAATTGAGCAAGGCTATCGTCAGCAATTCACCCAGAGGAGTCAGTATTCTTCCTGTTAAAGGCGCTTACACAGGCTTGGACAAGAATATGCTCGTTTGCGTTTTGCGCAGCAACGAGGTTTCGGGCGTAATCAAGCTGATTAAATCAATCGACCCGAACACATTCACAATCATTACCGAAGCAAACGAAATTATCGGTAAAGGCTTCAAGGCAAGCTTCACTGAGCAATAATTAAGGAGATAAAAAGCAATGAAAGCTAAAAACAGAGTTTCAGCGATTATTCTTTCCTTAATCATTATATTCACCTGCTGTCTGCCCGTTTGTGCAAGCGACGAAAAGCCTTTTGAAAACAGCGAATTTTTCACCTACGGCAAATACACGCTTCACTACAGAACCTTTACGGCAGAAAACGAAAAAGACAAAATAATGATGATACACGGCTTCGGCTGCTCAACAAGCACATGGGAGCCGATTGCCAAACAGCTCCGTGAAAAAGGCTACACCTGCGTTTTGGTTGATTTGCCCGGATTTGGCTACAGCACAAGAGAAACCGAAATTGCCGCTGAATATGCAATCGACCGAGAGAAAATGGTTGTTGCGCTGATGGAATCGATTGCCGATGTGAAGGATTGGATTGTTGCAGGTCACTCGATGGGCGGCGGTGTTGCAATGAACATTGCTTGCCTTGAACCGCAAATTAAAGGCTTAATGCTCTTTTGCCCCTGTCCGATTGCCGAGCTCAGCGGCTCTCTTGCCGATATGATGAGTTCAAAGCTTATGGGCACTATGGCAAATTTCATTTTTGAAAAAATGACCAAGGTAACTCCCTTGCTCCGTATGGTTGCTTACTTTGCATTTATGGATTGGGAATTTACAAAGAATTACGATTTGAGCATAATTTCCGCACCGCTTCAAATACATAACACAGGTTACAGCAATATGATAACCTCGGCAAGGGCTATGCCTAACGATTTTGAGAAAATCAAAACCCTTGATATGCCGACACTTTTGGTGCAGGCTGATAAAGACATGGTGCTGAATTCATCAATGAAAAATCAGGTTAATTCAGCCTTAACAGATGCAAAAACCTACACGGTTGAAGGCGGAGGACACCTTTGCATTGAAAACAGAAGCGATGAGCTGACACAAGTTATCTGCGATTTTTTAAAATAATGCACAGCAAAACACGGTATGAGAGTTAATCTCCCATAC
>CAYQRS010000103.1:0-6624 GCA_964419825.1 uncultured Eubacteriales bacterium | reverse complement strand
AGCCCATATAAATATCACATTCAAGTCCGAAATAAGCGGCGGCTGTTGCAAGAGCAACGCCGTGCTGACCTGCACCTGTTTCGGCAATAACCTTTTTCTTGCCCATATATTTTGCAAGGAGAGCTTCACCCATACAGTGGTTAAGCTTATGAGCGCCTGTATGGTTCAAATCCTCACGCTTGACATAAATTTGAACATTGCCGATGCTGCCGGAAAGGCGTTCAAGATAAGAAATCGGTGTTGGTCTGCCCTGAAACTCCTTGCGGATTTTACGCAGCTCGCCGATGAATTTGCTGGATTTGCAAATTGTGTGATAAGCTTCGTCAATTTCCTGCATTGCCTGCTTCAAATCCTCGCTGATATAAGCTCCGCCGTATTTACCGAAAAAGCCGTTCTCATCGGGGTAGTTCTTAAAATAGGTATCAAAATCAATATTATTAAAATTCATAATTAAATCCTCCGTAAAATTAAAATATCAAGTTAAAGCTTTACCGAAAAATTCAAGCTTCACCATCGTTTTGTTAACAGATACATAATTATCACCTTTCGAGAAAATAAAAAAGCCCTTGACAGAAATCGATTCTGTCAAGGACGAATAATACTATCCGTGGTGCCACCTTGATTCGTATAAAAATACGCACTTAGCAGGGTACAAGCATACCCTCGGCAACTAACGCATGCCTTTCGTTGCAGGATACTCTGCGCAACGGCGCATTTCACCGCACCCTCAGCGGCCCATTTGACAACCTGTTTCTTGCCCGCATCCCAGCGCCACGAACTCTCTGTATAGGCATAATTGCCGTTATCCCCGCTTCAACGGTTTAACTATTCATTTTTTATCATTATATACCGCCACAAAACGATTGTCAAGATTTTTTGCGAAAAATTCAATGCAGTGCCGTGCTGTTATTCAAAAGCAGGGTGCTGTAAATAAAGAGAACATCCTGACTGCTGAAATCGATAAAGCTGCCGAGCATTGACGACTGAATATATCTTATATCAACAACGGTGACGGTTTTATAGCTTTGCAAAAGCAGAGGAACAAGTGAGGAGGAAAACGAATCGCCGAACACAACAAGCTCCTTTTCGCTTGTTGCGGCTTTATTTTCGATTTTCAAAAGCGGCGACGGACCTGATAAAAACAATTCATAAGCATCTCTGCCTGCGCCGTTTTTCAGCGAATAAAGCTCTACCCTTTTGGGGCTTCCGCTCTCAAAGCTTGTTACAACTGCGTTTTCAGTTGCCGAATTCGTCAGATAAAAAAGCTCATCGGGCTTTAGCGGCAACGCAGATTGTCCACAGTAAACGCCGTAGAAGCTGGTTTGGAGCTTATTCACGGCATAATCGGATTCAAAATTGCCGCCCATTTTTTCGGCAAGGGCTTGCGCAACATCCACGATTTTTTCCTGCCTCCAATGAGTGTCCGTTTTGTAATAATCCTCAAGCGAAAGCAAGGGCATAATATCAATATATTCAGCAAAGCTCAGCTTGCTTTGAGCCTCGTTCGCAAAGGCATCATAATCAAGCGAAGGGTGGTTATTTATCGGTGCGGCAAAGCAATTCTTATCGGGAATAAGAGAAAAATAAGCTTTTGCATTACTGCCGCTGATAAAGGTGTTATATATATATTCAAATTTTTGCGAAGCGTGAGTGAGCATATCCTCACGGTAAGGATATTCGAGCTTAGAAGCATAGCCGTTTGAAAGATAAATGCCGTTGTTATCGGCTCTGCGCAAAACGCCAAGGTTGAACACGGCTTTAATCGTTCTGAAGCTATCTCTGAACGGGAATTGGTCAAGGGTATAGGTTTCAAATTTCGAGGTGAAATCGCCGTTTGTGAAGCTTTTCAAGCTGAACTGAGGCATTGCGGCAAGCACTCTGCGCTCACTTTCGGAAAACGCATCCGCAGGCTTGAGCGCACACCATAAACCGCCGCCAAAAATCAAAACAGCACAGAGGACAACGCAAACAATATCTTTAATTTTTTTACTCATTTTTGTTATCCTCCTTAAAACCTGAAATACAAAAACGGATTGAACGAGCCATCAACAAGATAAGCGACAACGATGATGAAAATTGCGATTATAGCAATAGGCTCAGCTGTGTTTACGAGTCGTTCCCCAGCCCTGCTTTGTTTAATCCTTTCAACTGCGTTTTTGGCAAGCGGAGTTGAAGCAACCACAGCAAGAACAATAACCAAGGCGTAACTGCGGAGCGTATAAAGCATATCGGGCGAAGCAATGCCGCTTGTGCCGATGCCGAACATACCGCCGATATAAGTAATTGCCTCGGAAATATCGGTTGCATTGAAGAGAACAAAGCCGAGAATCACAACGAGCAAGGTATAAACATTGCCGATGAACCTTGTCTTTTTGAGGAATTTGAGCAAAAACAGCTTCTCACACGCAAGAAGCACGGCGTAAAGCATACCCCAAGCGATAAAGTTCCAAGCCGCACCGTGCCAAAAGCCTGTTAACGACCAAACGATTGCGATATTCAAAATCCAGCGGAGCTTGCCGACACGGTTGCCACCGAGCGGGATATAAACATAATCCCTGAACCAAGTGCTCAAGGATATATGCCATCTGCGCCAAAACTCAGTCACCGAGGAAGAAATATAGGGATAATTGAAATTCTCAAGGAAATCGAAGCCGAGAATTTTGCCCAGGCCGATTGCCATATCGCTGTATCCGGAAAAATCAAAATAAATCTGCAAGGTGAAGGCTATAGCATAGAGCCAATAATAGGCAACGGTTGTATCGCCCGATGATTTAAAATCGGCACAAATCTCGCCGAGGGAATTGGCAAGAATAACCTTTTTCGCAAGACCGAAGGCAAAGCGGCGCAAGCCGTAAGAGGCTTTTTCAAAGGAGTGAGTGCGGCGGCGAAATTGCTTTTCAATATCGGAATAGCGAACGATCGGTCCTGCAATGAGCTGAGGGAACATTGTTACATAAGCCGCCAAGTTGATCGGGTTCTTTTGAACCTCAACATCGCCTCTGTAAACATCAACCGAATAGCTAACGATTTGGAAGGTGTAAAAGCTGATTCCGACTGGCAAAGCGATATTCAACAGCGGCACACTCAAGCCTGTTACGGCAGAAAAATTCGATATAAAGAAATCGGCATACTTAAAATAGCCGAGCAAGCCCATATTGATTGCAACGGGTATAACAGTTAAGATTCTTTTTGCGTTTTTGCTCTGCGCCTTGCCGACACAGATTGCAAAAATATAGGAAAGTAAAATCGAAAAAACGATCAGCACAACGTAGACAGGCTCGCTCCAAGCATAAAACACAAGGCTTGAAAGGAGCAAAACCGTGTTTTTCAGCGGCTTTGGTGCAATAAAATACAGCCCCAATACGATTGGCAAAAAATAAAACAAAAAAGGTATGCTTGAAAAAATCACAAATTTACCCCCTATTCCAAGCAAGGCTTAAAGCATTTTTTAAAAAATAAGGCACATTCGCCGGGAATGTGCCAATAGTTATTAAGGCTTTGAATTAAAGAGCGGCATCGGGAGCAAGAGTGATTTCCTCGGGCAGACCTTCAACATCTGCATCCTCGCCCATATCCTCCTCGGATTCGTTTGAGCACATAAGGAAGAACACAACATTGCCTTCGCTTTCGATTACGGTTTCATCAGCCTCGGTGCAAACATTCCAACGGGGGTTGCAGTTTTCCTTGAGCTGTGCCTTGAAGGCATCAACATCAGCACCGTCTTCAAGAACGAAGATATAGCCCATGAAAGGAATTACGCCGATCATCGGAGCAAAAACAGCAGCTTCTTTAAAGTTGCTGAAGCCCTCACGGAAGCCAGCGATATATTCTGTATCGACAACGGGTGCAGAGGTCGGCATAAATTCAATCTTTTCGTTTTTGAGAACCTCTGCGGCAAGCTCCTCGGCTGTTGCCTGCGGATTTGCGGCGATTGCATCCTTAAAGGTTGCATAGATGCTCTGTCCCATTGTTTCGGGCTGGGGAGCAGCTGTTGTGGTTTCGGTTGTTGCTTCGGCGCTGTCCTTGTCAGCGTTTGTGCCGCAGGCTGCGAATGAAACGAGCATTACGCCTGCTGTTAAAAGAGCGATGATTTTTTTCATTTTGAGTAATCTCCTTTGATTTATGTTTTTGTTATTTATCTTAATTTGACTCAATCAGCCAGCTTTGCTGAAGGCTGTCAAATTCAAGCCGAGATGAATAGGATTTCTGCCCGATTTTCACGGTGAGAGTGTAGGCTTCGGTTTGCTGTGGCTCTCGGATAATCCAAGTGATTTGTGCGTTGCCGTCAATTTTGAGCTGAGAAGCCTGCGAAGCCCCGCCCTGCAAGCAAACCATGCCGCAGTCAACTGAAATGACAGCTTCACCCTCAACGGCAAAATCAAGCACAGCGGTCAGCTCATTGCCTGAAAGATGCGGAAATTCAGCCACACTATACGGCATTTCTGCAAGCGCATAACGCCGAGCTTGGTGAGCGATTGGAGCATCACTGCCGAAATGCGGAACAAAAGCGGAAACCAAGGCAACAACAAGGCAGGCGGCAACAGCGACATAACGCTTGTAGCTATGGCGGCTGCTTTTTGCGCTCACATCGTTCATGACCGAGGCTTTCAACGCATCGGGAGCTTTTATGCTTTTGTAATTTTGCCTCTGTTCTTCGTTAAATATCACTTTGTGAGCACCTCCTTAATTAAATCTCTGCCTCTTGAAAGGCGCATTTTCACAGCCGAGGCACTTATGCCGAGCATAAGCGTAATTTCCTCCACGGTGAACCCCTCAAGATAATGCAAAACAATAACCGTGCGCATTTTTTCGGGCAAGGCATTGAGAGCCGCCGTTACATCAAGTGCATCGTCAGCCCTGCTTTCGTGAGCAAAAGCAGTATTGCCGACATCGTCAAGGGATAAGTGATTGCGGATTTTTTGCCTGCGAAGCAAATCATGGCAACGGTTCACAGTTGAACGGATGAGCCAAGCACGCTTATGCTCATCATCCTTAAGCAAATGGGAAGCAAGGTGGTACTTGATAAAGACATCGTGAACCGCATCCTCGGCATCGTGAGCGGAGCGCAAATGAGTGAGCGCCAAGCGGTAAAGCATATCCGCATACAAATCATAAGCTTCTCCAACGGCATTAACGCTGTTTTTCCTGCTCAACTTAACCCTCCTATCATTAAAACGCACCAAAAACGCTTTCGGTCACATTTTTTTGAAAAATTTTTGAAAAATATTTTTATGCTAAAAACAATGCTTTTATAATTTGTGGCTATTATACCACGAACAGCATACATTTCACAATAGTTTATACGATTAAACGGAGATAATCATTCTGCTCAATCGGTTGCATTATCCTTGTGTCTGAGCAACAAAAGCACCCCCGTCTTACGACGAGGGTGCATTGAGTTAAAATCGGTTCAGTTAAAAATGTCTGACACCACAGTCACAATGGCCGTTCAAGCCGACAAGCTGTAAGGCCAAATCCATTGCGCTTTTGATAAGAGAAACAAAGATGTTTTTGAAATCATTGGCATCGGATAAGCTTGAATCAAGAGCCTGATAGAACTGCTTGATATTTTTCCAAAAGCTTTGGTAAAAACCGTTTTCCGAATGGCAGGTACACGGACACGAGGGATTGGCAATATATTCGCCGCAAACCTCGCAATAACCGTCTTCGTTCTCATCAATATGCTTAGTTAAATCGACTTCACCGTATAACTGCTTGCAGTAATCGCAAACAGCTTTATCCTTGCAGGTGGCTGTGCCACCGAAATGGCCGTCACATTCCCACTTGGCATAAAGGGTGATATCTTTGGTGATTGATGTATTGGCAAAGTCAAAAGGTCTTTCTTTAAACTCACCGTTCACCTTTTCATACCAGCCGCCGAAAACGCAATTATCACGCTCAATCGTAAGCGGATTAGCCTTTTGACCGCTCAGAATTTTCTGCACAACCGCTCCGATGCTGCAATTACTCTCAAAGGTTACAGTAACCTTAGCGCTATCGTTAATAACGCCGCCGTCTATGCTATCATAGAATGTGCCGCCGTTGATCGTGCCACCGTGATTCTCGATTTTGTTATAAAATATGCCGCCATTGATTATGCCTTGGTTTCTGACGCCGCCACAGAATGAAGCATCATCGGCATTAAATCTGCAATTTTGACCGACATCAAGAACCGTGCCAAAATCACTGCTGATTCTTCCCCTTTCTGACGAACCGCTGTTCAAAACCGTCAAGGTTGTTGTACAACCGATAATATGGCTATTGATATAAAGCAGAGTGTAGTGATTTGTGTCATTAATCAGCTCATAACCGTTCAGGTCTAAAGTGATCTCAATATTTTCGCTGCCATCGCCGATATCAATGGAGTTATCTACCGAAATGTTTTCACACAAGCGGTAATTACCAGACGGCAGGCAATAAGAAATTCCGCCCAAAGCTTCTTTTTTAAAATAATTGTCCAGAACCTCTCTGTTCAAAAGCCATGGAGCTTCCGTTGTACCGTTGCCATGCAAGCTCCCGCCTATCGGCAAAAATTCCATCGCAGTAAGCTCTGGCGATTCAGCGGATTCCTTGGCATAAGCTGTTGCAGGCAGCAAGGTCAGCACCATGCACAGCGCCATTGCC
>CAYQRS010000102.1:0-6693 GCA_964419825.1 uncultured Eubacteriales bacterium | reverse complement strand
TGAATATTCTGCTCCTCAAGCACATAAATGAGCTTGGGGAAAGCGGGAGTTACATAAACACCCTCCTCGTTTTTAACGCCGACATAGCGCTGACGGAGAGTTTCCTCAATGATAATCGCAAGGTCCTTTTTCTCCTGCTCGTTCTTTGCTTCGCCAAGGTACATAAAGACAGTGACAAAGGGTGCTTGACCGTTTGTTGTGAGCAGAGTTACAACCTGATACTGAATTGTTTGGACACCACGGCTGATTTCGTCACGGACACGAGCTTCCACCATTTCGCTGAATTTTTTATCGTCAATCGTTACACCTGCGGTATCAAGCTCTTCCTTGAGCTGCTTGGCGATTTTTTCACGGCTGACCTGAACAAAGGGAGCGAGATGAGTCAGAGAAATGCTCTGACCGCCGTACTGGTTGCTTGCAACCTGAGCAATGATTTGGGTTGCAATATTACAAGCAGTTGAGAAGCTATGGGGGCGCTCAATCATTGTGCCTGAAATAACCGTGCCGTTTTGAAGCATATCCTCAAGGTTGACAAGGTCGCAGTTGTGCATGTGCTGAGCATAATAATCGGCATCATGGAAATGAATTATGCCCTCGTTATGAGCTTTGACAATTTCTTCGGGAAGAAGAATTCGAGTTGTAAGGTCACGGCTGACTTCGCCTGCCATATAGTCACGCTGAACGCTGTTGACTACGGGGTTTTTGTTGGCGTTCTCCTGCTTTGCCTCCTCGTTTGAACATTCGATAAGGCTGAGGATTTTGTCATCGGTTGTGTTGGATTGACGGGCAATACTGCGGATATAGCGATAAGTGATGTACTTTTTCGCAACCTCATAAGCGCCGTGAGCCATAATCTGCTTTTCGACCATATCCTGAATTTCCTCAACGCTCGGCGCACGGTTAATTCGGATACAGCTAAGCTCAACTGCCTCCGCAATGCGGTTAATCTGCATCTTGGTAAGGCGTGATTCCTCTTCGATGGCTTCGTTTGCTTTGGTGATGGCGGTTACGATTTTGTCAAGGTCGAAAACAACCTCGGCTCCGTTTCTTTTAATGACCTTCATTTCAATTCTCCTAATACAATATATTGGATAATCTTTTGATGCCTTACAACTATACACTATATCTTGATATTTTGTCAATCGGTAAAACACAACATATTCTTAAGATTTTTTTGGCGAAATTAGACAAATACAACATATTGTGGTTAAACCTCACCGTGATGCCACTATAAAGCAGCCTGCTTTAACACAATATCTTGTGCTAAACAAGGAAAAAGCCTGTGGCTCGAAAAACAAGCCACAGGCACAACATATTGTGTTGAACGAAGAATTACACTTTATCAGTTGCATAGACCATATCGATCAGCCCTTTGTAGAACGCAAAATAATTCTCAATTGAGCCGAAGCCGTCCTTATCATTGGCGGCGCAGAAATCGAAATGGTCAAGACCGACCATTGTCGGCATAACATACCACTTGCCCGTTTCCAAGGCAGAGCCTTGGACATAATCAGCATGAGGATCGCCTAAAGGATAAAGGGCACTTTTCAGCGGAACGATACCGTCGCTCACAGTCCACTCCTTATCGAGCTTAACGCCGTCAACGGTCATACCCGCAGAGCCCGAAATCAAGCCGACGGTTAAATAGAAAATCGGGAAAAGACCTGCCTTCGGCATTTCAAGACCGAGCTTTGTGCTTGTGGCACGAACGGAATAAGAGAAATGATAAGCTCTTGTATCGATTTTAAAGCGTTCGTTAAGCTGAGCCGCTCCACGCAGAGTCATATCATAACCGCAATGGTCATTTGACTTTGCAAAGCGCTTGATTGCGGCAAAATTGATTGAAGCTTTTTCACCTGAATTCGGTTCAACAGACAAGCCCCAATGATCTAAAATCGGATCCATCATACCGGTGCCGTTCAAGCCCATAAAATTCATCATAAGGGCAATGCAATAAAGCGGAATGACCAAATCATTTGCATAATTGGAAACGATCGTACCGTTATGAACACCCGAAAGAGTTGTTACAGAATATGTACAGTTATATCCGCCCTTGAAAAGAGGGCTGCAATCCTCACCCGATGCGGCAATTTCAGTCTCATCGCCGTAAGCCATAAGTGAAGAAAAGACACGAACAGTCGGTCCGCCAAAGCTATGACCGAGAAGGTTGATTTTTGTGGTTTCGTACCAATCTTCAGCAAGCATACCCTTGCCCGTATAATCTCTGCCGTAACGCTCATGACCGCATTGAGCTGAATGAGCCTCACCATAATCGACAACCGTACCTGTAAGCTGAGCGTAAAGCTCACAAGCTCTATCCCAAGCACTGCCGATGCCGCTGATTGCAGGAGTATAGACCTCATAGCCCCGCTGCTGTAAATAAGGAATTACGTTTCCCTCTTCACTGCCGCCCCAATAAGGACCCATAGGCGTTGAAGCCATAACGGAATCATCATTCCAACCCATCATACCGTGAACAAAAACAAAGGGATAATTTTCTTCTTTGGCAAAGCAAGGAACTACCGCCGTCAGGAGAACGGCCGCAACAACAAACAACGAGATCAGTTTTCTCATAGTCTTTCTCCAATCAAATGTAATCAGCATAAAGTTTATACTGTGTTTATAATAGCATAAAACAGGCAAGCCGTCAACCGAAATCCACCGACATACGAGTATAAAAAGATATTGCTTTTTCGGGCAGGCTATGATATTATTAAACCAATATATAACTGCCACCGGGTAGAAAGATGCATCGGCATCCGTTTACACATCGTTAGGTCTTAGAAGATGTGTTTGCGGATGCTTGTTTTTTTAAAGGGGAGATAACAATGAAAAAACCGACAGAATATTTTACAAAGGGCGAGCTTTGGCTCTGGTGCGCTTCGGCGGCAATGATTATAATTTCCTTTTGCATTTTTGACAGAGAAAATTATATGACGCTTTCCGCATCGCTGGTTGGAGTGACCTCGCTGATTTTTAACGCAAAGGGCAATCCTTTCGGTCAAGTGCTTATGATAATATTCAGCCTGCTTTACGGAATAATTTCATACACATTTTTGTATTACGGCGAGATGATAACATACCTCGGGATGACAATGCCCATGGCGGTTTTCGCACTCATTTCTTGGCTCAAAAATCCTTACAACGGTAACAAGAGCGAGGTTAAGGTCAACGCTATAAGCCGAAAGGAAGCGGCATTTGCGGCAACGGTCACAGCAATAATTACGGTTATATTTTTCTTCATTCTTGACAAATTCAACACGGCAAACATCATACCAAGCACCATTTCGGTTGCGACAAGCTTCATTGCAGTTTACCTCACCTTCAGACGAAGCCCCTACTTTGCTTTAGCTTACGCCGCAAATGACATTGTGCTGATTGTTCTCTGGATTTTGGCAAGCATTCAGGACACAAAATACATCTGCGTTGTTGTTTGCTTTGTCACATTCACGGTCAATGATATTTACGGCTTCATAAGCTGGCAAAAAATGAAAAACAGGCAGAGAGAAAACATCAGCTAAAGAGTAACAACGCTTGACTTATATATGCTTTAGTGGTATAATTAACTAAAAATATAAAGGAAAAGGATGACAAAACAATGATTCTATCCAAAGGCATTTTGGCTCTGATTAGATCCGTTACAGCCATTGTTTCATCGGTTATTCTTTTGATTGTTGGCATTGATGAAAGTAATATTCCTCAGCCTGACGGTGCGGAGATAATCGGTCAAACCCGTTACACTCTTCTCGAATACGAAGCAACAAACCAAGGTCTTACAACTGACGGTGAATATTTCTATTTCAGCGGCAAATGGAGACTTGCCAAAGCAAGCGTTGAGACCGGTAAAATCGAACTGATGAACACCGACGCAATCCCCGATGTTCTCAAAGAAAAAAACTGCAACCACATCGGCGGTCTCAGCTACTACAACGGCATTATTTACGCCGCAATTGAAGACGGCCCCGATTACAACAACTCATTCATTGCTCTTTACGATGCTGAAACGCTCGAATTCACGGGCAAATATGTTGAAGTTGAGCACAGTCTTCATCTTGAGGGTGTTCCGTGGTGCGCAGTTGATGTTGAAAACAATATGCTTTACACAGCCGAATGGAGCCACGCAAAAGTTCTTAACAGATACAGCCTCGATACACTTAAGCTCATTGACACACTTCCTCTCAAAGACGGTGACGATGACGGAGAAATTGACCGAATTCAGGGTGGCGAAATTTACGACGGCAAGCTTTATCTTGCCTGCGACGAAGAAAATGACCAAAAGCGAATTCTCACAGTTGATGTTAAAACCGGTGAAATTGAAACTGCAATTACAAGAAACATCGGCGCTCAGTTTGAATGTGAAGACATGACCATTACAGTTGATGAAAACGGACCTATTTTCCATGTCCTTGACAGAGGCGAAAGAAGAAAGTCCATCAACCTCACAAGCTACAGACTCAGCAAATAAAAATCCGCAAGCCCTGAAAGTTCAAGCTTTTGGGGCTGTTTTTTGCTTAAAGCATTGATTTTCACCTGAGGGCAAAACGAATGAAATACTTTGAATACGAAATTTTTGAAGACACACAAATTGCAGATGAAGCCATTGAGGGATATGAATTTATTGATTGCAAATTCATAAACTGCGCTTTTGAGAAATGCGTGATACGAAATTGCAGGTTCTCGGAATGTGAATTCACTAAGTGCAAAATAACAGACATAAAAAACGACAACTCCGAGATAACATTCCTAAGCTTTGACAAATGCCGCATATCGGGCATAAATTGGGGCTTATTCGCAAGCGCAAACTGCTTCAAAGAGCCAATCCAAAAAATCAGCGAAAGCAGCTTGAAGCATAACATTTTTATGCAAATGAATTTCAGCAAATTCAAATTCAGCGGCTCGGCGATAATATTCTCGGCTTTTACTGAGTGCAAGCTGACCGATAGCAGCTTCAAGGGCTGCGATTTGAGCGAAACTGAATTTCTCAAATGTGACATTCAAAAAGCAGATTACAGGAACGCAACAGGTTACAAAATCGACATAACAAGCTGCAATATGAAAGGTGCAAAATTCTCCTACCCAGAGGTTGAAAATCTTTTAAGCTCGCTCGACATCAAAATCGAATACTGATAAGCTGACATAAAAAAGCACTGCCCTGAGAAAAAAATTCTTTTTGGCAGTGTATTTTTATTATGCATTATATTCAGCCTATATGCTCCATTGTGAGCTTAATACGCTCAGAGATTTTTACCTTGTCAAAGCCGAAAATTGAGGTATAAAGAGTATCGTTAAGGGGCTTGAGCCAACAATCGGGAATTGAAGCGATGCCATTTGCCATACCGATAACAGAGCCGACAGTTGCGCCGTTACAATCGGTATCAAAGCCTGTTTCAACCGCCATACAAACAGATTTGCCGTAATCCCCTCCGCCGTAAAGCAATGCCGCAACAACAATCATTGCAGAAACGAACATTTCGCCGTAAATTCCGTTTTTCACACGAGAGATTGAAGCATCTCTCCAAGCCATTTCAGCCGCAAGCTCAGGATTACCTGGGTTGATATAGCCAAAATAATCCTCTCTGATTTACGCTCCGATCCACTCACGGTAAGGATTTTTATAAACAGCGGATTCGGGCGGAGCAAAGCCGTTCACAAAATTGCAATAAGCTACCCTTTCAGCCGTGCAATAGGCATCCTTGCCTTGATATTTCAGCCAAGCGCTTGCTACATCATAAGGGGCAAAATCCCTGCCGTAATTAGAGATTATCTCTTGCGCAAGTATCACATAATTCGTATCATCATCAACGGGCATACCGTCAACATCATCGGCGTAACATCTGCCGACAAAGCCATACTTAAATTTATCGACATTCACCTTAGCTAAATCGCTTTTCAGGATATATCGGTGCATTGGATAATTATCAATTTCACGCAGGAACGGAATAAGCTCATCGCTGCGGATTCCCTCAACGGTTTTTCCGAGCATACAACCGCAAATTCTGCCCATCCACACTCCGCTGATTTTATCCTGCAAGGTGCTTTCATCATATGATAAGCTTACATTAAAATCCTTACGCAGGCTTTTTATCTTTTCAAACTCCGAGGGTTCGTTATAGCCATAATCATCCTTTTGCTTTGCCGAAACCACAACATTGAACAGGACATCACCGAGCTTCTTTTTGATTTCGCCCTTAGGAAGCCTTGAAACCACAGAAAAAACATCGGCATAACTCTCAACATCAAGCCCCTCTTCAATTGACTGCTGAAGCTCAACAGTCAAATTCGATGAATAAAACTCCCAATCGTTGATATTCTGGTATTGCGGCTTTATTGCGTGAGCCTTACCCATTTCTTCCACAACACGGTTATCGTTTCCCATAATGAGCGCATCGAGAGCTACACCGAAATATTTTGAAATTAAGATGTTTTTTCCAATTCGGGCACGGTAAGACCGCTCTCCCATTTTTGAACAGATTACTGTGATACGCCGAACGCTTCGGCAAATTCAGCTTGAGTCAGCTTTGATTAAGTGCGCAATTTGCAGATTATATTACCGATATTCATAGCAGCCTCCGTATTTACCCTTATAAAAATATTATATATTTATGAAAACACAAAGGCAAGCAATTTGAACTTGTTTTTTATACAACCGGCAGTTGTACGGTGTTTGAACGGCTAATGAGATAATATTTAAGG
>CAYQRS010000101.1:0-6715 GCA_964419825.1 uncultured Eubacteriales bacterium | reverse complement strand
CTCGGCAACCATCATCAAGCCGAAGCGTGAAGCCTCCTCCCACGGAACCTCCAGCATTGCAATCGTGCAATCAGCGTTTTTCTCCTTGTGGAAGCTGAGCATTTTTGCGTAATCCATTTTATAAATATGGTCGCCCGAAAGGATGCAGACATAATCGGGGTCATATCTGTCAATGAAATTGATGTTTTGGTAGATTGCGTTTGCCGTACCCTTGTACCATTCGCTGCCCTTTATCTGCTGATAAGGCGAGAGAATGTGTACACCGCCGTTGGTTCTGTCCAAATCCCATGCGGCACCGTTGCCGATGTAATCGTTGAGCTCAAGCGGCTGATACTGCGTCAAAACGCCGACGGTGTCGATGCCTGAGTTAATACAATTTGAAAGTGGGAAGTCGATAATGCGATACTTACCGCCGTAAGGAACAGCAGGCTTTGCAATATTCTTCGTCAGAATACCGAGTCTGCTGCCTTGACCGCCTGCAAGGAGCATTGCAATACATTCTTTTTTCTGTGACATATCGGTTAACCTCCTTAGTTTTCAAGAGAAAATTTACAAATTCAATTTATATGCACTTATTTTGCTTTTTATTCGTTTTTTCCGCCTGAGCCTTTGGCTTGCGAACGGGATTTTTGCGGACAAGCTTGAGATAAATCGTGCTTAGTCCTGCCAAATCGAGGCTGATGCTGTTTTCAAAGCCGTGCATCGGCTCGCCGACTGATTTGACCTTGCCGCTTGTGCCTGTGCCCGTGCCGCCGTAATCAACCTCATCGGAGTTGAAAACAACCTCGTAAGTTCCGCCGTAGGGCACGCCGATTTTATAGTTGCCTCGGAACACGGGGGTGAAGTTTGAAACGGCGATAAGCTCCTTGCCGCTTTCGTCAATTCGGCGGAAAGCGATTACGGAATTGGCGTTATCATCGCTGCTTATCCAGCCGAAGCCCTCCCAGCCATAATCGATTTGCCAAAGCGGAGCGTTATCACGGTAGAAGCAGTTGAGCGCCTTTGTGTAATTTTTCAGCTTGCGGTGCGCCTCATAATCGAGCAGCAGCCAATCCAGACCGCTGTCATATTTCCACTCGATAAACTGACCGAACTCGCTGCCCATAAAGAGGAGCTTTTTTCCGGGATGCGCATACATATAGCCGAGGAAGGAGCGCACGCCTGCGAACTTTTCCTCATAAGTGCCGGGCATTTTGTTGATCAGCGAGCATTTGCCGTGAACAACCTCATCGTGCGAAATCGGCAAAACAAAATTCTCCGAAAAAGCATAAAAGAACGAAAATGTCAGACAACTGTGATTATTCTTGCGGTGGATGCCGTCAAGCGAAAAATAACGCATACAGTCGTTCATCCAGCCCATATTCCACTTGAAATTGAAGCCCAAGCCACCCATAAAGGTGGGCTTTGAAACCATCGGGAACGCCGTGGACTCCTCCGCAATCATCATACAGTCATAAAAATCTCGGAAAATCGATTCATTGAGCTTTTTGATGAAAGCAATCGCCTCAAGGTTGTGGTTGCCGCCGTCTTTGTTCGGCACCCATTGCCCGTCTTCACGGTCATAATCCAAGTAAACCATCGAGGCAACGGCATCGATACGCAGACCGTCAAAATGGTATTTATCAAGCCAAATTGCCGCCGAGGAGAGCAGGAAGCTCTGCACCTCGTTTTTGCCGTAATCAAAAATCCTTGTGCCCCAAGAATAATGCTCTGCCTTGCGAGGATCGGAATACTCATAGCAAGCGCCGCCGTCAAATTCATAAAGACCGTAGGCATCCTTGGGGAAATGGGCGGGAACCCAATCCAAAATCACGCCGATGCCTGCTTGGTGGCATTTGTCGATGAAATACATCAAATCCTTTGGCTCTCCGTAGCGTGAGGTCGGAGCGAAATAGCCCGTAACCTGATAGCCCCAAGAGCCATCGAAGGGATGCTCGCTTAACGGCATCAGCTCAATATGGGTGTAGCCCATATCGGTAACATAGGGAATCAGCTCATCTGCAAGCGCACGGTAAGAGAGGAAGTTGCCATCGTCATACTGCTTCCAAGAGCCTGCGTGAACCTCGTAAATATTGACAGGAGAAGTGTAAACGGGATTTTTTTTGCGCCTTGCCATCCACTCGCTATCGTTCCAGCAATAGCCGCCCAGCTCATAAAGCTTTGAGGCGTTATTCGGGCGTGTTTCGGTATGGAAAGCGTAGGGGTCACTTTTCATCCTTTCGACGCCGTCACAGCCGACGATGCAGAATTTGTAAGCATCAAACTGCTTCAAGCCGCAATCAACTCTTGTTTCCCAAACGCCGCTGTCATCGACACGGCTCATCGGCGTTGCACCGCCGCACCAGCCGTTAAAATCGCCGACAACGCTGACCGCCTGTGCCTTCGGTGCCCAAGTGCGGAACACGACCGAGCCGTCATCGTTGAAATGAGCGCCCAAATACTCATAGGTCCTTGCGTTTTCGCCCCGATTAAACAGATAAAGCGGTACATTATCCATGGGCTGACCTCCTTTGGTGAAGCTTCGGCGTTGAGATGAAAATAATTTTTTCTGCGCCGACCTAATTATACACTTGTATAATAACAAAAAAGAATGAATTTTGCAATAGTTTCTTTGCGTTTTGTCACAATATTCATTAAATTGTTTTGATATATTTGTACAGTTTGTTACAAAATTTACCGTTTCTTGTTAACAAGCCGCATTTTCGGCGTTATTTGCCCTTTTTCGGCGCTTCTCTTATTTTTCCTGCGTATTGCTATTAACTTAAAACGGCGTGTGTGATAAAATTTTGTTAATATATTGTTAACAGGTTCTCTTTATATATAGAAATCCAAAATTGTTAAAAAAGTGTTAACAATTTAAGGTTGTTTTAAGGCACTTGGTTTATAATGTCTTAATGTAGTTTTTTCTTAATTTTCGGAGGAATACAATGGGCAACAAGGTAATACACAAAAAAAACGAGATCATCGCACCGATGACGAAAACCTTTTATGAGGTGCGTGAGTTCAAGGATTTAAAAGAGCTTATGGCTCAAGCAAAGCAGCTCTACGGTGAGCGCAACGCATTTGAGATCAAATCACAAGGCGAGATGCGTTATATCACCTATAATGAATACTGCTCCGATATCGATGCCCTCGGCACCGCCCTTGTCGAAATGGGCTTCAAGAACAAAAAACTCGGCATCGCCTCCGCCAACCGCTACGAATGGTGCTTGAGCTATATGGCAGTTGTCAACGGTGTCGGCGTTGTTGCCCCGATCGACAAAGAGCTTCTCTTCCCCGACATTAAAGGCATTATCGAAACCGCAGACATTAAAATGCTTTTCTGCGACCGCAAGGTTTTGCAAATCATCAACCGTGATGAGCTTCCTGCCGATTTCACCCTTGTCTGCTTCGATTACGATGAGGATATTGACGGCGTTCTTTCTTTCTCAAAGCTTCTCAAAAAAGGCTACGAGCTTTTGGCTCAAGGCAACAGCGAATATCTTGAAGCTGTCATCAACCCCGATGAAATGTGCACTCTGCTTTTCACAAGCGGAACAACAGGTGCGGCAAAGGGCGTTATGCTCTGCCAGCGCAACTTCTGCTCCGAGGTCAAGCTCGCAATGGGCGTTGTTAAAATCAAACCCGAGGATTGCGGTATTTCAATGCTTCCGCTCCACCACACCTTTGAAAGCACGATCATGCTTTTCTTCGCCCCATATTGCGGTGCAAAAGTCACATTCTGCGACGGATTTAAATATGTCCTCAAAAATATGAAGGAGTTCAGCCCCTCTGTTTTCGTGGCTGTTCCGCTCCTGCTCGAAACCGTGCATCGCAGGCTTTTTAAAAAAATCAAGGACAAGCCGCACGGCTTAACGCTTTTCAAAATCGGCAAGCGTGTTTGCAAATTTGCCGACAAGCTTCACATCGATTTGAAAAAGGTTTTCTTTAAGGAAATTCAAGATGCCTTCGGCGGCAATATGCGCCTCATCATCTGCGGCGGCGCACCGATAAGACCCGAAATTCTTGAGGATTTTGCCGCATTCGGCATACAGGTTCTGTTCGGCTACGGTCTGACGGAATGTGCGCCCCTTGCAATCCTCAACCACGATAGGCTTCGTCTTGCCGAATCGATTGGCACGGCAATGCCGGGCGTTCAGGCAAAAATCATCGATCCCGATCCTCAAACAGGCATCGGCGAAATTTGCGTCAAGGGTCCGATGGTTATGCTCGGCTACTACAACAACCCCGAAGCCACAGCCGAGGTAATTGACGAGGACGGCTTTTTCCACACAGGTGACCTTGCCCGCATGGACAAAAAAGGCAGGTTCTATATTTCAGGCAGAATCAAGAGCGTAATCGTTACCGATAACGGCAAAAACATCTACCCCGAGGAGCTTGAATACCACCTCAGCCTTAACCCCGTTGTCAGCGAGGCAATGGTTTACGCCGACACGAACAAGCGTGGCGAAACAACGATCAAGGTTTCGATTTTCCCCGATGAGGAAGAGGTTAAAGCGCAGCTCGGCAAAGACGAAATCACCGATGACGACCGTGAAAAGCTCTTTGCGCAGGTTATCAAGGATGTCAACAAGAAGCTGCCCGAATTCAAGCATATTCGCTCATTCCAGCTTCGCCGCAAGGAATTCCTCAAGAGCGCATCACAAAAAATCCTCCGCTTCAAAAGCGAAAACTTCACCGACGGCAGCGAGGATTAAAATTCACAAAGCACCTGCAACCGTTTCGGTTGCGGAACATCAGATTATAAAACAACTACCCGACAGAGCCACACGGTTCTCATCGGGTAGTTTTTATTTGTGTTTATTCACTTCACTTTAAGCTTTGCTTTTCCGTCTGCTCAAAGACATCGGCAACCTCGGAAATTGTGATAAACGCCTTGGGGTCGATTTCATGCACCATATCCTTCATTTTTGCAACCTGAAAGCGGTTGACGACAAAATAAACAATTGTGTAATCTGCGTTTGAATAGCCGCCTGCCGCCTTAACTCTTGTTGTGCCGCTCTCAAAGGTTGTTGTGAGCGCAACGCAAATATCATCGGGCTTGGATGTCACAATCATTGCGCATTTTGCACGGTCAAAGCCCTCAACGATGAAGTCAACGGTTTTGAGCGCCGCCGCATAGGTCACAATCGAATAAAGCGGAAGCACCCAGCTTTTGATAACGATTCCGCAAATTGCATAGAGTGCAACATTATAAATCATCACGAATGTGCCAACGGTTATGCCGAGCTTCTTTGCGAAAATCACCGCCATAACCTCGATGCCGTCCATCGCACCGCCGTAACGGATTGCAAGACCACTACCGACACCCGAAATCACGCCGCCAAAAAGCGCACAAAGCAACAAATCCGTGCCTGCCAAGGGCGAAGCAACGCTGACATCAACGGGCAAAACATCGGTTATCAGCCACGCCGCCGTTGAATAAACCGCAACGGTAAATACTGCATAAACGGTGAATTTGATGCCCTGCTTCTTTAAACCGTACAAAAACAGCGGTATGTTCAGCACCAGCAAAAACACTGAAAGCGAGAGATAATCGGGCGTGATTTGGTCGAGCAGCATCGATGTGCCCGAAATTCCGCTGTCATAGAGCTTGACAGGCGCTAAAAACAGCGTTACGCCGATTGCGTTGACGATGCCTGCAACGGTCAACGCCAAAAAATTGAATACCTTGAGTTCCTTTAATTCCTTTTTCAAAAACGCTCTCCTTTTCCTTTTTTATTCATCTTATGCTTACAGGAGAAAAATTATGGCTGTTCGCCGTTTTTCGCCCGAAAACGCAAAAGGGGCAGCTTACGCCACCCCCCTCGTTAATTGATTGATATTGATGATTATTCCGCAACTGTAGCTTCAACAGCTTCAACAGCCTCAACTGCTTCTTCCGCTGCTGCTTCGGCAAGCATTTCTTTGTCTGCCTCGCTGTAATCGGGAAGCTCAGTGTACTTAACTTCCATAGGCTTTTTGATGAAAATAATGTTTGCAACAACAAGCGGCAGGCACAGAGCGGCGTAAACAAAGATGCCGAAGCCAAGGCTTGCGCTGATGAAATCGGGGAAGACCGCATTGATTGAGCCGGCAAAAATGCTGAAGCAAACAGCCGAGCCTGCAATCAGCAGGAGCTTAACGACCGAAACGGCAATATTCTTTTTGCAGGAGCTTACCTTTGAGGAGCAGAAGTTGCGAGCCAAAAGGAAAATGCCCATCAGAACAGAAAGAACGAGCAGAACGATTGAGAGGGCAAAGGTGATGAAAGCCTTGCCGACAACGGGCGATGAGATAACACCCAAAAGACCGTTAACATCGAAATAATCGGTGAAAAAGCTGACAAGTGTCAGGATATTGACATTAACCGAATGAGCAGCTATGTAAGGAGCATCGGCAATATTGAGCTTTGCAAGCGGCAGGAAAAGAGCCGCAACAGGCAATATTGCAAAGATGATACGGCAAATTTGGAGCGGACCGCCGATGATTGAAGCCTTAACACGGTCAAGCGCACGCTGGAATTTGGCGTGTTCTGCCTCAGCCTTTTCAGCGTCGGCAACTAAGCCCTCTTCCATTCCGTAATATAACATATTAACACCGCAATGAGGGCACTCCGGTCGCCAATCGGTTATTTTGAGTTTAGCGTTACACTTAGGACAATGTGCCATTGGTATCTCCTCCGAATCAAGTTAAATTGCGCAAGCGCAGATACTACTTTTAAGTTATTATATAT
>CAYQRS010000100.1:0-6779 GCA_964419825.1 uncultured Eubacteriales bacterium | reverse complement strand
GAAAGCGACCATATAATGCCGCTTGAGGAGAGCAGGCGTGAAATATATCCCCACCGAACATCGGCTTGCGCTCAATGCTCGGGTGAAAATCACTTTTTCTTTTTTTCTTCTTTTTTGCGCTTGGAAATTCTGTAGCGCAGATAGAACCAGAGTGCAACAATGACCTGCACGATTGCGGCGATAACGAATATGAAATTCATATCCTTATCGGTAAAGGTGAGCCTGAGCGCAATCGAAAGCGACCATATAATGCCGCTTGAGGAGAGCAGGCGTGAAATATATCCCCACCAGACCTCGGTGAAAACAAGAGTTACGATAAAGGCGGCAGCGGCGGCGTAAACAAAGGTCACCCATGTTTTTCCGATGCCGACATCGGAAATTTCGATCGCAAAAAAGATGATCGAGGCAACCAAAAAAGTCAGCCCGACGCTCAGCATCGGCACTATGATTTTCGTGGAGGCGTGAACCTTTTTCTTTTCGACCTTAGGCTTGTTTTCGGATACGAGATCGTTGAGCGTAACAGAAAACAGCTCCGCCATTTTTTGCATCACGATAACATCGGGCAACGATTCGCCGCGTTCCCATTTTGAAACCGCTTTGTCGGAATAATTGAGCTGCTCTGCAAGCTCAGCCTGAGTCATATTGAAGCCCTTGCGCAGGGTTGAAATGTTGCGAGCAAAATTGCTTTTGAGTTGTTCTTCCGTCACAAAAGCAACCCCTTTCAAAAAAATTACCAAAAGACAAAATATTTTTGCAAAAATGATTATACTATAAACTAAAAATAAAATCAACCCTTTTTTCGTTGAAACTGCGTGGATTCTACTGTGAGTAGAGCGGTAGAATTTAATTCCACGCCTCTACCGAGCGGGTGTGGAGTTCTGTTTTAGAGGAGTAGGATGACAAAAAGGGGCTTTTGTGCTATCATATAATTGCAATTTGTAGCGTAAAATCGCCCCTTGGCGGCGACAGCTCACAAGCATTCACAAATACTATGATTTTACGAAACAAAAAAAAGGAAATCGAGGTAATGAAAAATGGCAAAAATCAAGCATCCCTATTATAATTCACCGATGGTCAACACCATTGAAGAAATGATTGACAAGGTGCTTAAAGAAGCTCCCAACAAAATCGCCTACAAATACAAATCAGGCGATGAAATACATTCATTGACATTCGAGGCATTCATCAACCGAGTTTACTCACTCGGTGCATTTCTCACCGCAAAGGGTGAGGGCTGCGGCAGAATCGCCTGCCTCGGCAACAACAGCTCCCGCTGGATCACAGCTTACTTCACTGCCCTGCGCAGCGGCGGTATTTTTATTCCGCTTGACAGACAGCTTCCCGAAAGAGACATCATCCACCTGCTCAACGATAGTGAAGCAAGCGTTATTTTCTATGATTCAAGCTATGAAGAAATGCTCAAAAAGCACAGAGATGAGCTGCCCAAGCTCAAGCTCTTCATCTGCCTTAACAAAGAAGAAAACGACGGCGAATATCTTTCATTCACCCGTTGCCGCAAAATCGGTGCAGAGCTTCCGATTGAAAGAGCAAAGTATCTTGACTTCAAAACCGATACAAACGCTCTCAAGATGCTTGTTTACACCTCAGGCACAACAGGAATGTCAAAGGGCGTTATGCTCAGCGAGCACAACCTCATTTGCTGTGCCTGCTACGGTCTGAGAGTTTCAACGGTTTACGAAACAGGTCTTTCAATTCTCCCCTACAACCACGCTTACGAAAGCGTAGCGGATATTCTCGTTTCGTTCCACCACCAGTCCTGCCTTTGCATCAACGAAAGCCTCAAGGCTGTTCTTAAAAATATGCAGCTCTACAAGCCCGATTATATCTATGTTGTTCCTGCAATCGCAGAGCTTTTTGTTGCAAGAATTATGCGTAACATCAAGGATCAGGGCAAAGAAAAAGGCTTCTATAAGCTTGTCAGCATCAGCAACGGTTTAAGAAAGCTCGGCATTGACCAGCGTAAAAAATTCTTCAAATCAATTCATAGCGCTTTCGGCGGCAACCTTCGCAAAATCGTTTGCGGCGGTGCAGCAATTCGTCCCGAAATCGGCGAATTTTTCGATAACATCGGCATTTCGCTCATCGGCGGCTACGGCATTACGGAATGTTCACCGCTTGTTTGCGCAAATAACGATTTCACCAACGATTATCACACCGCAGGCATCAAGCTTGAATGTATCGATTGGCGTATCGACCAACCCAACGAGGAGGGCATCGGCGAAATCTGCATCAAGGGCGACACCGTTATGCTCGGCTACTACAATCAGCCTGAGCTGACTGCCGAGGTAATCAAGGACGGTTGGTTCTACACAGGCGATTACGGCTATATCAACGATAACGAACAGCTCGTCATCTGCGGCAGAAAGAAGAATCTCATCGTTCTCGACAACGGCAAAAACATCTACCCCGAAGAAATCGAGGGCTACATTCAGGGCATCGACTACATCAACGAGGTTGTTGTCAGAAGTAATGTTGACGCTCTCGGCAACGAAAGCTCGCTTATGGCTGAGGTTTTCCTTGCAGAAGCAAAGACGGTTTCCGAGGTTCTCAAGAGCATTAAGGAAGCCTGCAAGGAGCTTCCCGCTTACAAGCAGATCTCCAAGGTCATCATCCGTGACAAGGAATTTGAAAAGACAACCTCCAACAAAATCAAGCGCAACACCAAGCCCGCCGAAGCAAAGCCCGAACAAAAAGCAGAAGAAAACACCGCTCCTGCTCAGGCAGATAAAAAATAAAATAATCAAAACGAAATCCGCAATGCAATTAACCCTGCGTTGCGGATTTTTAACGCTATTTGAGCAAAAAACATTGACAAATTCTTTCTTTGGTTTTATAATTTTCTTTTAATATAAGTATTATCACATTATGTTTAAGGAGTGACCGCAATGAGCAAAACAGTTCTGCCCGTTGGCTACAAATCAGCCCTTAATGTTCACGATACTCAGCTTGCTATCGGATTCATTAAATTCCGTTTTAACAAGTACCTTTGCCGTGCGCTTAATCTCAGCCGTGTTTCCGCTCCGCTTTTTGTCGAGGCTTCAACAGGCTTTAACGATGACCTCAACGGCATCGAGCGAGCTGTTTCGTTTGACATTAAAGAAACAGGCACAACCGCTCAGGTTGTTCATTCGCTTGCAAAATGGAAGCGTTACGCCCTCTATCAATACGGCTTTGAGCCCGGCGAGGGCATTGTTACCGATATGAATGCAATCCGCCGTGATGAAGAAATGGATAACCTCCATTCCATTTATGTTGACCAATGGGATTGGGAGAAGGTCATCACCAAGGAAGAACGCAACATCGATTACCTCAAGGACACGGTCAGAAAAATCGTCGGCGTTATCTGCGATATGCTTGAGGATGTCAAATATCAGCACCCTGCCGTTACGGTAGAGCTTAACCGTGAGGTCAAATTCCTGACCACATACGAGCTTGAGGATATGTACCCGAGTCTCACCCCGAAGGAGCGTGAAAACGCCGCAACAAGGGAATTCGGCACGGTTTTCGTCATGCAAATCGGCGACCTGCTCAAATCCGGCACGAAGCACGATGGCAGAGCGCCAGATTACGATGATTGGACTCTCAACGGCGATATTCTTTTCTATAACGAGGTTCTTGATTGCGCATTTGAAATCAGCTCAATGGGTATCAGAGTTGATGCCGAAGCGCTCAAATCTCAGCTTGAAAAAGCCGGCTGCCCCGAAAGAGCCGAGCTTAAATTCCACAAAATGCTCCTCGATGGCACGCTCCCCCTCACAATGGGCGGCGGAATCGGTCAATCACGCATTTGTATGCTCCTGCTCGGCAAGGCTCATGTCGGCGAGGTTCAGGTTTCCGTTTGGGATGAACAAACCGTCAAGACCTGCAAGGAACACGGCGTGGAGCTTTTATAAAACCTCTTTGCGCCGCAGGAAAATCTGCGGCGTTTTTTATACTGTTTTTGTATAAAATGCAGAATATTCGTTTTGTTATACGGATAATATGCAATATTACTTGACTATCGTCTTGGTTTGTTGTATAAATATTCATATAAGATAGATTACACAAAGGAGAAATATATACTATGAAACATTTACTCAAGCTTTCGGACCTCAGCAAGCAGGAAATCACCGATATTCTCGACCTTGCAGATCAGCTTAAATACGCAAAGAAAAACGGCATTGAGCACAAATATCTTGCAGGCAAAACCCTCGGCATGATTTTCCAAAAATCCTCAACAAGAACAAGAGTCAGCTTTGAGGTTGGCATTTACGACCTCGGCGGTTCAGGTCTTTTCCTCTCCTCCCGTGACCTGCAAATCGGCCGTGGTGAGCCGATTGAGGACACGGCAAGGGTTCTTTCACGCTATCTTGACGGAATTATGATTCGTACCTTTGATCAGGAGGAGGTCGAAACCCTCGCAAAATACGGCTCAATCCCGATTATCAACGGTTTGACCGATTATTGCCACCCCTGTCAGGTTCTTGCCGACCTTATGACAATCAGAGAGCATAAGGGCTCATTAGAGGGTCTTAAGCTTTGCTACATCGGTGACGGCAACAATATGGCTAACTCTCTCATCGTCGGCGGCATTAAAATGGGTATGAAAGTCAGCATCGCCTGCCCCGACAGCTATCAGCCCGATGCTGATATTATGAAGTGGGCAGCCGAAAACGGCGAATTCTGCTGCACAAGCGATATTGCCGAGGCTTGCAAAAACGCAGACGTTCTCTACACCGATGTTTGGGCATCAATGGGTCAGGAGAGCGAAGCTGAAGAGAGAAAGAAAATCTTTAAGGATTACCAAATCAACGATGCTGTTATGGCTAACGCCAACAGCGGCGCAATGGTTCTGCATTGTCTGCCTGCTCACCGTGAGGAGGAAATCACGGCAAAGGTATTTGAGGAGCACGCAGCAGAAATCTTTGACGAAGCAGAAAACAGGCTTCACGCACAAAAGGCCGTTATGGTCAAGTGCATGAGCGATGAGGGCTGATTTATATGAAAAAGGTTTATCTCGTTTTACAGCAGGGCGATATTTTTGAGGGCTATGCTTTCGGCGCTACAGGCGAAGCAATCGGTGAAATCGTTTTCACAACAAGCGCCGTGGGTTACCTCGAAACGCTCACCAATCCGTCTTACGCAGGCAAAATCGTTATGCAAACCTTTCCGCTTGTCGGCAACTACGGTGTCATCAGCGAGGATATTCAGGGCGAATGTCTTGTCAACGGTTATGTTGTGCGTGAATGGTGCAGCAAGCCGTCGAACTTCCGTTGCGGCGGCGATTTGGACGAATTTCTCCGTGAAAAGGGCGTAGTCGGAATTTACGGCGTTGACACAAGGGAAATCACACGCATCATCCGTGAAAACGGCATAATGAACGCAAAAATCTGCGAGGAGATCCCGACAGATCGTTCTGACATCGAAAGCTACAAAATTACCGACGCAATCGCCAAAGCAAGCTGTAAGACTGCCTACACCGTCGGCGATGAAAACGCTCAATTCAGCGTGACACTCATCGATTACGGCACAACCAAAAGCGTTATTGACAGCCTTGTTGACCTCGGCTGCAAGGTCAAGGTCGTTCCGTTCGGCACATCGGCGGCGGATATTCTCGCCGAAAAGCCCGACGGTATCGTTCTTTCAGACGGACCTGGCAACCCGAACGAAAATACCGATTGCATTGCGCAAATCAAGGCGCTCTGCGGTCAAGCTCCGATTATGGCGCTCGGCTTAGGTCACCAAATGCTTGCCCTTGCCAACGGCGGTACGGCGAGCAAAATGAAGGTCGGTCATCACGGCGCAAGCCAGCCTGTTCACGAAATGAACGGCACCAGAACCTATATAACGGCTCAAAACCATTGCTATGCGGTTGATTCCGAAAGCCTTGGCGAAAACGCCGCAATAACCTTTGTAAACATTAACGACCACACCTGTGAGGGCATTGATTACCCGAACAACAAGGCTTTTTCCGTTCAGTTTAATCCCGATGCGCTCACTTACAAAAAATTCATCGGTATGATGGGAGGTAAAAACTGATGCCTATTGATTCAACAATCAAAAAAGTTCTGGTTATCGGTTCAGGTCCTATCGTAATCGGTCAGGCAGCAGAATTCGACTATGCGGGTGCGCAAGCCTGCCGTATTCTGCGTGAAGCAGGCATCAACACCGTGCTTGTCAACTCCAACCCCGCTACGATTATGACCGATAACGCCTTTGCGGATGAAATTTACCTTGAGCCGCTCAACGAGGATACAATTAAAAGAATAATCGAAAAAGAAAAGCCCGATAGCCTGCTTGCAGGTCTTGGCGGTCAAACAGGCTTGACGATTGCGATGCAGTTGAGCAAGGACGGCTTCCTGCAAAAGCACAACGTTCGTCTGCTCGGCACAGATGTTGAAGCAATCGACAGGGCCGAGGACAGACAGCTTTTCAAGGAAACTATGGAAAAGCTCAATCAGCCGATGATTCCCTCGGACATTGCACACACGGTTGACGAATGTGTTGCCGTTGCAAACAAAATCGGTTACCCCGTCATTGTTCGCCCTGCGTTCACCTTGGGCGGAAGCGGCGGCGGTGTTGCGAACACCGAAGAGGAGCTTCGCACGATTGCTTACACAGGTCTCGACCTTTCACCTATCACTCAGGTGCTTATCGAAAAATATATCTACGGCTGGAAAGAGATTGAGTTTGAAACAATGCGTGACAGCGCAGGCAACGCCATTGCGGTTTGCAGCATGGAAAATGTTGACCCTGTCGGCGTTCACACAGGTGACAGC
>CAYQRS010000099.1:0-6918 GCA_964419825.1 uncultured Eubacteriales bacterium | reverse complement strand
CGTTATCAATCCCAATCTTTTGGCAAGCGTACCTCCGTATTCTACGGGCTACAGATTGAATTTTGCGACAATCAATGAAACAACGGGCGCTATGCGTGCTGAGTTTTCAGGCAGTTATGCACCGTCAGCAAGCGATGCCGTGTTCTATACCAAGTATGGTGGCGTTGTGTATTACGATTGGTACATTTGTGACGGCGTAATGAATGACCCCGAAATGGCAGAATACACAGAAGAAACCGATGCACCCTTCAAGAAAGTTGGGACTGACCGATGGTATCAGCGCAGGATTCTGGGTGCACGGCTTAAAGAATTGGCAGAGCGCACAAGTTGGAGTTACTCACTTAGCCCCAGTAGTTATAATAATGGTGGAGCGTTTGAGCAATGGGCTGGTTATACTATCCCATATATAGACACCTCAAAGGTTATAAATTATGACCGTGCTTTTTGCTACTCCAACATTGTTGCTTTGCCGTATATGTACAACGGTGCAATCTACGCAGATAAACCAACATCTACGATGAACCGAACCTTTTGTAATTGCAATGCTCTGCAAGCAATCGGAAAAATCAAAACAGACGGTCTTAAATCATCGGATATGGTAGATGCTTTTAAGCTTTGCCGCAGTCTTAAAGATATTACCATTGATGGCACAATAAAAATCGATTCCAACAATTTCGATATGTCATATAGTCCTAATCTGACTGCGGAAAGTATGCTCTCGATTTTTAATTCGTTCCTTGATAACACAGGGGAAGATACGCAGTATTCGGTCTATTTTCATCCAACCGCTCTCGGTAGAGTGGCAGACAAGCAAGACATTGTAACCAACAAAAACATTTTAATTGTAAGTAAATCAAGCTGATAAGGAGAATGACAATGAACGCATCCCAAACATCAAAACGCTTTAAAATTAACGCCCTCAAAGGCAAAATTGCCACGCAAAAGAAATTCCTTGCAAATGAAGATTACAAAATCATTAAGTGTATGGAATATAAGCTTTTACACCCCGAAGCTCCGCTGAGTGAATACCCTTACGAGGTCGAAGCTCTCATCAGTCATCGTGATGCCGTGCGTGGCGGCATAAACCGCAACGAAGCCGAAATTGCCGAGCTTGAAAAGGAGCTTGGAATTGACGAAAAAACGCCCGAAAACATCGAGGGGGTTTAAGTATGGTACATTTTATACTTACGGTTGTTCCGCTTTATATTGCCGCTTTTTTGCGTGTTTTAAGTGAGATTTTCGGGAAGTGAGGAAATGAAAAATGACAATCGAAGAAATCGAGCATCGCCTCATTAAAGCTGAAAAGGAAATTGAAAACCTCGTAAAAAAAACAAGCTCTCAGGCTCTTGAATTAACCACAATCACTACCAAGCTTGACAACATTCTAACTACGCTCGGCGAACTCAAACAAGGCTTGACACAGCAACAGAAACGCCCTGCCGAACGGTGGGAAAAGTTTGTTTTTGCTATTATCGGTGCGTTAGGTTCAGCTTTGGTAGGCTTAATCTTAAAGTGAAAGGATGTTAACAAATGGCTGTAAAAACATATTCGCTGAAAGCTCACGGTAAAGTTAAGCTGTCCGAAAATTTCAGCGTTAAAGAGTTCAAATGCAATGACGGCAATGACAAGGTGCTGATTGATGAAAAGTTGCCCGAACTTTTGCAGAAAATGCGTGATAAGTACGGTAAGATTTCAATTACCTCGGCTTACCGCACAGAAGCTTATAACAGCAAGGTCGGCGGTTCGCCCCGAAGCCAGCATTTATACGGCACGGCGGCTGATGTGGTTATTAAGGGCTGTAAGGACCTTGAGGAAGCCGCAGAATACGCCAAAAATATAGGCTTTAGTGGCGTTGGACTTAACGCATATAAGAAGTTCCTGCACCTCGACACTCGCACGAATAAGTCATATTTTCGCTATAATTCAAACGGTAGTACATACAGCGTAACTGCGTTCGTTGAAAAACAGCCTACTTTGAAAAAAGGCGCAAAGGGTGAAGCGGTCAAATGTCTGCAAACCAAGCTGAAAAAGCTCGGCTTTTGCGACCACAAAGGCAAAACACTAACTGTTGACGGCGTTTTTGGTACAGGCACGGAACACGCACTTAGAACATTTCAAAAAGCCAAGGGATTAACCGCTGATGGTATTTGCGGCACAAAAACTTGGGCTAAATTAGGATGATATGAAAATAAAATTCAGTAAAGCTTGCACCGCTCTGATGTTCGCTTCGGTTATGCTGTTCACCGTGGTAATGATAATCGTGTACTGCGTAAAGGGCGGCATTCCTGATGAGCTGATTTTGCCCTTTTTCGGCTTTTGGGGCATTGAGGGCGGTGCTATGGCTTGGATAAAAAACACAGACACTAAGAAAAAGAGAGGTAAAAACAATGACAATAGAAATTAAAATTTTGCTCGCATTTTGCGTGGCTTCCTGTGTATTTCTTGCTATAACAATTTTTTGGCAGGATTGTGTCGCTCGAAGAAACGGCGATATTGAAAAAGTGGCCAAAGCCAAGGAATATGCTTTAGCAATCTTGAGCAAAGCTGGTCTTATGCTCTTTACGGAAGCCGAACGCACCTACGGCAGCGGCACAGGCAAACTGAAAATGTCAGCCGTTATTGGTCAGCTCATCGCTCTGCTTCCCGATGAGTATAAGCAGCTCATCGACACGGAATGGCTACAGGCAAAAGCCGAAACTTTCTTGTCAGCCGCCAAAAAGCAATGGGAAAGCAACGGCAAAATGCTAAATGTCGAAAGCAACAATAATGCAAATAAATAATAAATAACATTAAACACGCCCCGACTACGGTTTCGTATCTTGAAACTGCAATCGGGGCGCTTTTGGTTTTTGTAACAAAGAAAGCACCAAGCAAGCATTAACTCACTTGGTGCTTTGTTATCTGTCCAAACAAAAATCTACGAAAAAACAATTTGTTCGGATTATACTCGAATGGTGATCCATCGGAGATTCGAACTCCGGACACCTTGATTAAAAGTCAAGTGCTCTACCGTCTGAGCTAATGGATCAAACCGTGCTTGGCTTAGCGCCGAGCACTTGACTATATTACAATGTTTTTTGTAATTTGTCAAGCCTTTTTTGGAAATTTTTATTTTTCTTTTGAGCGGCAGAACAGCGACACCACGAACGCACTCAAAACAGCCGCAGTTATGCCGCCTGCGCCTGCGGTCAGCGGTCCTTTGAGGATGCCAAGAAAGCCCTCCTGCTCAATTGCCGTTTTCGTTCCCTTTGCAAGAGTATGTCCAAAGCCTATCAACGGCACAGATGCACCCGACCCTGCCCAATCGACAATCGGCTTATAAAGTCCCACGGCGCTCAGAAACACGCCGACGACCACAAAGGTGACAAGGATTTTCGCAGGGGTTAGCTTTGTGAGATCCATCACGATCTGACCGATTGCGCAAATCAAGCCACCAACCAAAAATGCTTTTAAAAAAATCATATAATCAATCCCCTTTTGTTATATTCTTGCACAGGAGAAATCAATTATACATTTTTTGCAAAACAAAAAAACGGGAGCAGCAAACGCCGCTCCCATAAAAATTACATTTCTTCGATAAATTTAACGATGTCGCCGACTGTTTCGAACTTTTCGATTGCATTGTCGGGAACTTCCATTTCGAATTCATCCTCAAGGCTGATTGCAAGGTCAACAAGATCGAGGCTGTCTGCACCGAGATCGTCCTTAATGTTTGTTTCCATTGTAACATCACTCTCATCAAGCTCAAGCTGCTTGCAGATGATTTCTCTAACCTGCTCGAAAGGCATTGGTTCATCCTCCTTTTTCATTTTGTTCATAAATTATTAAAATTCCATTTGCTTACCTATAGTATTAGTTATTGCTCGGTTTGTCAAGTGTTTTTTCAAAATATTTTTATTTTGAGCCAAAGGTTGATGCCATATCTTCTTCGACAGTTTCCTTTGTTACCTTGACAAATTTTGAATTTGCAATCTTATCCTGAAGCATATTATAGTAAAGCTCCTCATCGATCGGAAGCTGTACGGGCTTGCCGAGCCAGCTTGAAAGGTGTGCACAGTTTGAGATTGTAAGACCGTTGATGCCCTCCTGACCGCAGCCGACCAATTCGCCGCCACGCAGGATATTATCACCGAACTGAGTGAGAACCTGTACATGCTGAGGCCAAGGCTCGGGATCGGGAGTAACTGTGTAACGGGTTGCCTCAGGCTGTCTGAAGCCCTGTTCGGCAGTCATGCAGAACTCACGCTCTGAAACATTGTACTCGCAAACCTCGATTTTTGAGCCGTTTGTGCAAATCAAGCTACCCTTTTCAAGAGTAATTTCAAGGCGGTTTGAACCGGGCAAATCAGCGGTTGTTGTGATGAACACGCCTGTTGCGCCGTTGGGATATTCAACATAAATCGTTGCATCATCCTCAACCTCGATGTTATGCCATTTACCCTCATGCAGGAATGCACGAACAGTGCAAGGCATACCGCAAATCCACTGCCACAGGTCAAGCTGATGGGGGCACTGATTAAGGAGAACGCCGCCGCCTTCGCCAGACCAAGTTGCACGCCAATCGCCCGAATTATAGTAAGCCTGTGTTCTGTACCAATCGGTGATGATCCAGTTTACACGCTTAATCTCGCCGAATTTGCCGCTCTTAATCATTTCACGCAGCTTTATGTAGCAGGGGTTTGTGCGCTGGTTGAACATAATACCGAAGGATTTATTCTGCTTATCAGCAGCTTCGTTCATTTCCCTGACCTGCTTAGTGTAAACACCTGCGGGCTTTTCGATCATAACATGAACGCCTGCGTCGAATGCCTCCTGAGCGAGGGTGGGATGCTGATAGTGCGGTGTTGCGATAATAACCGCATCGACCAAGCCGGATTTGATAAGGTCACTGCCGCTCTCAAAAACGGTGATGCCGGGCATTTCTTTTTGAGCAAACTCTCTGCGTGATTCCTTTGCATCGGCAACCGCAACAAGCTCAAACTCGGGCAGACAACCCTTCTTGCAGAAGTTGAGGTGCTTTGAACCCATATTACCGCAGCCGATGATACCGAAGCGGATTTTGCCGACCTTCATTTCATCGAGGATTTCGTTAAGTGCGGCAACTGCGGAATCGAAAGCCTCCTCGGAGCTTGAATAGACATAGCTTTTCTTGTTCTCGATTGATTTTGCTGTTTCGTTATCGGGCTCCAAATCGCTCAAACCGTCAAAAACAGTCAGATGAGGCTCAAGAGATAAGATTTTTTCACCGTCGTTGCGTGCAAAAAGCTTAATGATTTCGGCAACCTTACCGTCGCCCTTGCCTGCAGGAACGACCTCACCGTTTTCAAAATAAGCATCTTTAATGTGAAGATATTTAACAAAGCCTGCAACCTTATTATATGCCTCTAACGGATCAACGCCGCATTGGATATAGTTGGCAGGGTCAACGATTGCATAAAGATTGGGGTGGCAGTAACGGAGAACCTCAAGGTTACGCTCTGCATTATCGCCGTAAACGCCCTTTTCGTTTTCAAGGCAGCAATAAACGCCCTGTTCGGCAGAATAATCAGCCATTGCTTTAACCTGACGGCAAACCTTCTCGCTGTTCTCCTCCATGCTCTGTCCGTTTGTGAAGAAGAAGCTGAACATACGGATATATTTTGCTTCAAGAATTTTGGCAATTTCAACTGTATTCTTGAATTTTTCAAAATGAGCCTCAAAATCGCCGTCGATTTGAATTTTGCCGATCGGTGAGCCGATTGAAGAAACCTTAACACCTGCTTCATCAAGCTTTGCTTTAAGCTCTTTAGCTTCATCAAGGGTGAAATCCGTGATATTCTTGCCATCGATCTTGCGAGGCTCGAAATAAGACATATTGTTACGCTTGAGTGCAGCTATCTGTCCCTCTAATGACGGTGACGATTCATCGATAAAACCGCTGAGAATAAATTTGATCATTTGCGTTTCTCCTTTTCTTCTTGCAATTATTTGTGGTAAAGCTTTTTGCCTTGATATTCAGGCTCGCTTGTTATATTAACGCCGAGCTTTTTGAGCAGGCGTTCGTCTACATGGGAAAGCATAACGGTTGTGTGCATTTCACAGCCCTTGAGGCGTTTGAGCTGTTGCATTGCCTTTGACGCATTCGGGTCACTTGCTGCACAGATTGAAAGCGCAAGCAAAACCTCATCGGTGTGAAGCCTTGGGTTTTTACTGCCGAGGTGATCGACCTTCAGGCGTTGAATCGGCGTGATTACCTGCGGTGAGATGAGGTGCATACCGTCATCAAGCCCTGCATAGGCTTTGAGCGCATTGAGCAGCATTGCGGAGCTACATCCAAGCAAATCAGATGTTTTGCCTGTGATAATTCTGCCGTCATCAAGCTCGATTGCCGCCGCAGGCGCAGCAGTTTCCTGAGCCTTTTTCAGTGCGGCAGGCACAACGCTCCTATCTTCCTTGGTGACCTTCGCCTGACGCATAAGCAGTTCAAGCTTATAGATTGCCTCCTGATCGAGCTTACCCTCACGGCGCTCGCAAAGACCTGTGAAATATCTGCGGATTATCTCCTGCCTTGAGGCTTCACAAACCGCTTCATCGTCAACAATGCAGTAGCCTGCCATATTGACACCCATATCCGTCGGCGATTTGTAAGGAGATTTGCCGAAAATCGTTTCAAAAATAGTGTTGAGAACAGGGAAAATCTCAACATCACGGTTATAGTTAACCGTTGTTTCGCCGTAAGCCTGAAGATGGAACGGGTCGATCATATTGACATCGTTCAAATCGGCAGTTGCCGCTTCGTAAGCCAAATTCACGGGATGATCCAACGGGATATTCCAAATCGGGAAGGTTTCAAACTTTGCGTAGCCTGCCTTAACGCCACGCTTGTTTTCGTGGTAAAGCTGTGAAAGGCAGGTTGCCATTTTGCCGCTACCAGGACCC
>CAYQRS010000098.1:0-6933 GCA_964419825.1 uncultured Eubacteriales bacterium | reverse complement strand
TCACTGTAAAGAGCCACCGTGACAACCTCACTTTATAATAAATTCTTTTTTGCCGTTCACAAGGTCACGCCAAATCGGTGAAATGCTGCGCAGATATTCCACAACCTCTTTGACTGCTTTGACGGTATAATCAACCTCCTCCAAGGTATTTTCCTCGGACAAGGTCAAGCGCAGCGAGCCGTGAGCAACATCGTGAACTCTGCCGATTGCGAGCAAAACATGGCTCGGATCGAGCGAGCCCGATGTGCAGGCAGAGCCGGAGGAAGCGCAAATTCCCTTATCATCGAGCAAGAGCAAAAGCGATTCACCCTCGATGCCCTCAAAGCAAAAGCTGACATTGCCGACAAGGCGCTTTTGGGCATCGCCGTTAAGAACGGAATGTTCGATTTCCGCAAGCCCCGCAATCAATCTGTCTCGCAAGGGAACGAGCTTTGCGGCGTTTTCGTCAATTCCTGCACAAGCCTCCTCAAATGCGGCAACCATGCCCATAATTGCAGGCAGGTTTTCCGTTCCCGCACGCTTACCACGCTCCTGCGCTCCGCCCTCGATGAGGTTAACAAGCCTAATACCTTTCCCTGCGTACAGAGCGCCGATTCCTTTCGGACCTTTGAACTTGTGCGCAGAAAGCGAAAGCATATCGATATTTTCATCTTTAACATTTATGTGCAAATGCCCTGCCGCCTGAACCGCATCGGTGTGGAAGATAACGCCGTGCCTGTGGCAGACCTTGCCAATCTCCTTAATCGGCTGAATTGTTCCGATTTCGTTATTCGCATACATCACCGTAACAAGGCAGGTGTCGGGGCGTATCGCCTGCTCGACCTGTTGCGCTGTGACAATTCCGTTTTCGCCGACATCAAGCAGAGTTACTTCAAAGCCGTCTTTTTCAAGCCTTTGCAGAGTATGCAAAACAGCGTGATGCTCAATGGCGGTCGAAACAATATGGCGTTTGCCGTTTTTCTCGCCGATTTTTGCGGCGGAAATAATCGCCTGATTATCCGCTTCACTTCCGCCCGAAGTGAATATAATTTCCCTTGCTTCACAGCCGAGCAACGCCGCCATACGCTCTCTTGCGCTTTCAAGTGCCTCTTTTGCCTCCTGACCTGCTGAATGAAGGCTTGACGGATTGCCGTAAACGCTATCCATATACGGCAGCATTGCGTTGATTGCCGTCTTGCTCATTCTTGTTGTTGCAGCATTATCAAGATAAATTCGCATAATAAACTCCTTAACCCTTTTTCATTCGGCAAAAAGCTCCGTTGAAAGGTATCTGTCGCCCGTATCGGGTAAAATCGCAACAATCCTTTTACCTGCGTTTTCAGGGCGTTTTGCAAGCTCGATTGCCGCAAAAGCCGCCGCACCCGATGAAATACCGACGAGTACGCCCTCGCTCCTGCCTATAAGGCGGCTTGTTTGGAGCGCATCCTCATTGCTAACGGCAATAATTTCATCATAAACCGCCGTATTGAGAACCTGCGGCACAAAGCCTGCACCGATTCCCTGAATTTTGTGTGCGCCTGCAACGCCGCTCGAAAGCACGGCAGAGGACAACGGCTCTACGGCGACGACCTTAACTGACGGATTTTTGCTTTTTAAATATTCACCGACACCTGTAATCGTGCCGCCCGTTCCGACTCCTGCAACGAAAATGTCAACCTCACCGTCTGTATCCTCGTAAATTTCAGGACCTGTTGTTTCTCTGTGCGCCTGCGGATTGGCAGGGTTGGCAAACTGCGAGGGAATGAAGCTGTCAGGCGTTTGGGCGGCAAGCTCCTCAGCCTTGGCGATTGCGCCCTTCATGCCCTTTGAGCCTTGAGTGAGCACAACCTCCGCACCGTAAGCCTTCATAAGCTGCCGCCGTTCAACCGACATTGTTTCGGGCATAACGATAATTGTGCGATAGCCTCTTGCGGCGGCAACTGCCGCAAGCCCAATGCCCGTGTTGCCCGAGGTCGGCTCGATTATGACTGAGCTTGCTTTCAGCCTGCCATCGGACTCAGCCTCATCAAGCATTGCCTTGGCGATGCGATCCTTAACCGAGCCTGCAGGATTAAAATATTCAAGCTTTGCAAGTATTTGAGCTTTTAGCCCCAATGCCTTTTCGATTTTCGTCAGTTCGAGCAGAGGCGTTTTGCCAATCAGCTCTGTTGCGTCTTTATAAATTTTTGACATAGCCGTTACCTCCGCTCATTTCACCGAATCAAAGCCACGCTGTAGATCCGCAAGAATATCGTCAATATGCTCTGTTCCAACGGAAAGACGAATTGTGTTCGGTTTAATTCCCTGATCGGCAAGCTCCTCTGCGGTAAGCTGGCTGTGAGTTGTTGTTGCAGGGTGAATAACAAGGCTCTTAACATCAGCAACATTGGCGAGCAGAGAAAAGATTTTCAAATTATCGATGAATTGGTGTGCCTGCTCTTGACCGCCCTTGATTTCAAAGGTGAAAATCGAACCGCCGCCGTTGGGGAAATATTTATTGTAAAGTGCATGGTCGGGATGCTCCGCTAACGACGGATGGTTAACCCTTTCAACCTGCGGATGGTTTGCAAGGAAATCCACAACCTTTTTCGTGTTCTCTGCGTGGCGTTCCAAGCGCAGGGAGAGAGTTTCGATGCCTTGAAGCAACAAGAACGCCGCAAACGGCGAAATTGCCGCACCCGTATCACGCAGGAGAATTGCTCTGATATAGGTTACAAATGCCGCCGCACCTGCCGCCTGAACGAACGAAACGCCGTGGTAGCTCGGATTGGCTTGAGCGATTGCAGGATATTTGCCGCTTGCAGACCAATCGAAATTGCCTGAATCAACAATAACGCCGCCGAGAGTTGTTCCGTGACCACCGAGGAATTTGGTTGCGGAATGAACAACAATATCCGCACCATGCTCGATTGGGCGAATCAGATAGGGCGTGCCGAAGGTGTTATCAACAACCAAGGGCAGACCATGCTTATGAGCAATTTGCGCAAGCGCATCAATATCGGGTATATCACTGTTCGGGTTGCCGAGCGTTTCGATATAAATTCCCCTTGTGTTGTCTTGAATTGCCGCCTCTACCTCGGCAAGATTATGAACATCAACAAAGGTTGCCGTGATGCCGAAATTCGGCAGAGTATGTGCAAGCAGATTATAACTGCCGCCGTAAATCGTTTTCTGTGCAACAAAATGACCGCCGTTTTGACCGAGTGCCTCAAGCACATAGGTTATTGCCGCCGCACCCGAAGCGAGAGCAAGCGCCGCAACGCCACCCTCAAGAGCCGCAATACGTTTTTCAAGCACATCCTGCGTTGAGTTGGTGAGCCTGCCGTAAATGTTGCCTGCATCGCTGAGATTGAAGCGAGCAGCGGCGTGTGCCGAATTTTTGAACACATAAGAAGTGGTTTGATAAATCGGGACGGCTCTGGCATCAGTTGCGCTATCAGGTGTTTCCTGTCCTACATGGAGCTGGAGAGTTTCAAATTTATATTCTGACATAATTCTTTTTTCCTTTCGTTATTAAGCTGAATTTAATTGTGTGAAACTGAAAGCTCACATTCGTCCGAAGCGAAAATTCGCTCTGACTAATTTTTCAAATTTATTTACCATAATTATTCCCGCCTTTTCGTATAATAACCGCAATAAACAAAGACGTGTTTTAATGACTTGTAATTACCCACTCGTTAGGTTGGTATTAGTATATACGCAATTACCTACTTTGTCAATAGGTAATTGGAATTTTTACAAAAAAAATTAAGGTCGCCCGATGGCGACCTTAATCAATGGCATCTTTTGCACGGCTCATAACCGTTTTCGATTGCTGTTTCAAGCGAAACCTGCATTGGTTCTTTCATATTACTGCAACTCGATTTTGTGTGGTACTTTGTGCCGCCGTTAACAGGCACCCAAACAAGGTTGCCCTCGTTTTCCGATTCATTCGGCAGGGTGACAGAGCCGTTATCGCCAGCCGAAGAACCGTGGCTTTCGGTGCTTGAGCTTGCGGTTTTCCTCTCAGTTGTTATTATTTCGGTCACAGCAGTAGTCATCACAAGCTTGGTCGTTTCCGTTTTAGCGGCTGTGGCTTTAACGGCAGTTGTTGCCTGCGTTGAGGTGATTTGTGTTGAGGTTGCTTGGGTAGATGTTTCCTCGGTTAAATCCGCTTTTTCGGCAGACATCGCCTGAGCTGTGCTTGCCACCGCAGAAGCCTGCTCATCGATTTTTTCGCTCTCATTGCCGATTGCTCCGATAACTGCGCAAAAGACAACAACTACTGCCGCAAACATAATCAAGCCCTTTTTGTTATTAGCGAAAAAGCTTTTAAGCATCGCTTTCAATTATTTCACTCCACATTCAAATTATTATACACCGAAAAAATTTTTCACAACGGGTAAGAGTAGGAAATCCGTTTTTCGGAATGATGAGCCGTGTCCACAGTTCAAAACCATAATCTCCTCCGCCCCTGCAACAGCTTTTGTAATTCGCCTTGAGTGGCGGCGCTTTATCATATCAAACTCGCCGAAAACATTGAGGAACGGGGCTTTGATTGCTGAAAGCTTTTTGTAATTGAGGTGCGGCTGACCGACCATAAGCCCCTCGATTTCACGCTTCCTTATCATTTCCTTATCCTTTGTCAGCCAAGCCTTGAGTGCGTATTTTGTGTAATCCTTAATAATCCCGATTTCATCGCTGGTTTTTGTACCCCAAGCATTGAGGTTAGAGCCGAAAACCGCCAGTCTCAACACATATTCGGGGTATGTAACAGCAAAGCACATTGCAAGATTTCCGCCGTCGGAAAAGCCGCAGAAATTGGCTTTTTCGATTTTCAGATAATCGAGCAACGCCTTTAAATCATCACAAAAAAGCTCAAAGGTGAGCCTTTTGTTCCCCAAGGGAGTTTTTCCCGTGCCCCTTGTTGAGAAGCGGATTATTTTGAAATGCTGCGCCAGCGGTTTATACAAATCGCCCTCGAAGCAATGATAATCGCCGCCGTTGCCGTTGAGCATAACAAGTGCTTCACCGCTCTCTGAGCCGCTGACTTGATATTCAAAATCCAAGCCGTCGTGGTTAAAAAAGCCGTAATCAATAACCTTAACTTCCATAAATTCTCCTAATTCGCCGCAATAAAATCAAGCTTAGCGGCAAAAATCATTTATACATTTTCAAAACCTTTGCAGCGGCAGGAATATCGGCGTAATAATCCTTCGTATCGGCTTCGATCGAAATTCTTTCGCATCCAATATCCTTCAGCGCATCGACAAAGCCTTTGTAATCATATTCATCCGGATTTTCCATATAGCTGCGCTTCATATCGGCGCATTTCGGTATCGGGTTAGAGATATGAGCATGGCGCAGAATACCTTTAAGCTCACGGATTTCGTCATATCTATCACCCTCGACATACATGTGATAAATATCGGCAAGTGTACCGACATTACTGCGATCGATTGCCGAGGCTATCATTGCGCCCTCTTTGATTGTGTTGATTATATTCGTTTCGAAACGGCAAAGCGGTTCAAAAACAAAATCAATACCGTGTTTTTCAGCCAACGGTGCAATATAGTTTTTGACAAGGTAAATTATATCCTGAACTGCTTTTGAATAGGGATAGCCCTCGGGAACTCTACGAGAACCGCCCGAACCGAGAACCAAAACCTCAATACCCAACTCGGCGGCTCTTTCAAAGCCCTTGTTCAAAAAAGCGGATATTGCATCATAATCGACATTTTCGCCTGTAATCTTCATATCCTTCAGCAAAAAATTGTTGGCTACTTCGCATTTGACCGAGTATTTATTCAGCTCATTCTTAAAATCGTTAAATTCTTCATCACTGCAAGAGGCAATCCAATTAAATTTGCCCTCCAAATAATCTAAACCATTTTCGGCAACGCCCCTGATGCGTTCAATTCCGCCGCAAACACCTAATTTCATTTTTATCAACCCTTTTCATTTTGTATTGCTCACTTAATATATTAAGCCATTTTCCTGCCATTTGTCAATATAATTAACAGCTTTATCTTTTCATCACCGAACGGAGAGGATAATTCACGGCTTTAATAGAAAAATCCCCTGCGGATTGCTCCGCAGGGGATCGGTTGTTTATTGATTGCTCAATTATTTCATATCAGCGATAGCTGCCTGTGCTGCTGCAAGACGAGCGATCGGGACACGGAAGGGTGAGCATGAAACATAGTCGAGACCAATCTTGTGGCAGAACTCAACTGATGTGGGATCGCCGCCGTGCTCGCCGCAGATACCAACATGGAGGTTAGCGTTTGCGGGTCTACCGAGAGCGATAGCAGTCTTCATAAGGCTGCCGACACCGACCTGATCGAGCTTTGCGAAGGGATCGTTCTCGAAGATCTTGGTGTCATAGTAAGCATCAAGGAACTTACCAGCGTCGTCACGGCTGAAGCCGTAAGTCATCTGAGTAAGGTCGTTTGTGCCGAAGCAGAAGAAATCAGCTTCCTTAGCGATTGCGTCAGCAGTAAGAGCTGCACGGGGGATTTCGATCATTGTACCAACCTCGTACTTGAGGTCAACGCCTGCTGCTGCGATTTCTGCATCAGCGGTCTTAACAACGATATCCTTAACGAACTTAAGCTCCTTAACCTCGCCAACGAGCGGAATCATGATTTCGGGCTTAACAGTCCAATCAGCATGCTTCTTCTGAACGTTGATAGCAGCACGGATAACAGCAGTTGTCTGCATTGCTGCGATTTCGGGGTAAGTTACTGTAAGACGGCAACCACGGTGACCCATCATGGGGTTGAACTCGTGGAGTGAAGCGATGATAGCCTTGATATCCTCAACTGACTTGCCCTGTGCCTTTGCGAGAGCTTCGATGTCAGCTTCCTCTGTGGGAACGAACTCGTGGAGAGGCGGATCAAGGAAACGGATGGTAACAGGTGTGCCTTCAAGAGCTTCGTAAAGAGCCTCGAAGTCGCCCTGCTGATAGGGAAG
>CAYQRS010000097.1:0-6939 GCA_964419825.1 uncultured Eubacteriales bacterium | reverse complement strand
ATATAATATAGCACGGCAAAAATCAAGGGCTTTAGGTCGAAAAGAAAAAGGCGGCTCAAACGAACCGCCTTTGAAAAATTTGGATTTAATTAGATAAGACCCTGAGCCATCATAGCATCTGCAACCTTGATGAAGCCTGCGATGTTAGCGCCTGCAACAAGGTCATAGCCAAGACCGTACTGCTCAGCGGCAGCAGCGGAGTTGTCGTGGATGTTCTTCATGATCTGCTTGAGCTTTGCATCAACCTCTTCTGCAGTCCAGCTATATCTCATTGAGTTCTGGCTCATTTCGAGAGCTGAGGTTGCTACGCCGCCTGCGTTAACAGCCTTTGAGGGAGCAACAGCCTTGCAGTTTTCCTTGAGGTATTCAAGAGCTTCGTTTGAAGTGGGCATATTTGCAACTTCAACATAGTAGGGAACACCGTTGGCAACGATTTTCTTTGCTTCTTCCATGCCGATTTCGTTCTGGGTTGCGCAAGGCATAGCAACATCGACCTTAACGCCCCAAGGCTTCTGACCGGGGAAGAATTCAACGCCGAATTTGTCAGCGTAATCCTGAACCTTATCTCTGCCTGATGCTCTCATTTCAAGCATATAGTTGATTTTTTCTTCTGTAACAATGCCGTCGGGATCGTAAACATAACCGTCGGGACCAGAGATTGTAACAACCTTACCGCCGAGCTCTGCAACCTTTTTAGCTGTACCCCAAGCAACGTTACCGAAGCCCGAAACAGCAAAGGTCTTGCCCTTAATATCATCGCCGAAGTGCTTGAGAAGCTCAACAGCATAGTAAACAGCGCCGAAGCCTGTTGCCTCAGGACGGATGAGTGAACCGCCGTAGCTGAGACCCTTGCCTGTGAGAACGCCGTTTTCGAAGTTGCCCTTAATGCGTCTGTACTGACCGAAAAGGTAGCCGATTTCTCTGCCGCCAACGCCGATGTCACCTGCGGGAACGTCAACATCTGCACCGATGTGTCTGTAAAGCTCAGTCATAAATGCCTGGCAGAAGCGGAGGATTTCAGCGTCGCTCTTGCCTCTGGGGTCGAAATCGGAGCCGCCCTTAGCGCCGCCGATGGGAAGACCTGTAAGGCTGTTTTTGAATGTCTGCTCGAAAGCGAGGAACTTCATAATGCCGCTGTAAACAGAGGGGTGGAAACGCAGACCGCCTTTGTACGGACCGATAGCGCCGTTGAACTGAACTCTGTAGCCTGTGTTAACATTAACATTGCCGTTATCGTCAACCCAAGTAACACGGAAGGTAACCTGTCTTTCAGGTTCAACCATTCTCTCAAGCAGAGCGGCTTTTTCGTATTCGGGGTGGTTGTCAATAACCGGCTTGAGTGAATTCAAAACCTCAGTAACGGTTTGAACGAACTCCGGCTCATTGGCGTGTTTTTTTGCAACCGAGTCAATAACTCTCTCAATGTAATTCACTGAAAAAACTCCTTTTGCACCGAAAGGACTTCAGCCCTTTAATCGGGTGCTGTATTTTTATGTGGTTATAATACACCTTTTTTTTTCAAAATGCAATACAAGATTGCAAAAAATTCATTATTTTGGGCAAAATTATGAATTTTGTTGATTTTTTTGCAAGAATATGCTATCATTTTCTTCAATAAATAATATGAGGTGGAAAAAATGAAACCCGTTCAAGAGGCTGTTCGTGAAGCTGGCATCAGTGCCTTAATCGGTATGGGCTGTGCTGTGCATAAAATCAGCGGCGGGAAAGCTCCGAAAAAGCTGTTCCTGCGCAATGTTGAACACGATTATATCGGCAGCAATGTCAAAATTGTCAAAGAGACCGAGGATTCAACCTTCATTGCCAAGTTCAATCCCGACGGCAGTATAAGCGATGAGGATTTTACAGTTGTTATGGCAACCGATATGCATATCGATAAAGAGCCTGCTCTGATGACAAAGGCAGTTGATATGCTCTATAAGCATCTGCGTGATGCCAAGCCCGATCTGCTCGTTCTCACAGGCGATATTATTGTCACAGACCATCAGCAGGTTGACTGCGTTCAGTTCGCGCGCTTTATGGAGGAGCTGGGCATTTATTGGGCGTTTGTTTTCGGCAACCATGAGGCAAGAGCCGAAAAGGAATTCCATAAGTATTTTATGCTAAAGAATTTATCAAAGTTCCCGCATTGCCTTTCCAAATTCGGCGATGACAGTCTTTTCGGCTTCGGCAACTTCTTTGTTAATATAATGAAAAGCGAAACCGAGCTTATGCAGAGCCTCGCTTTCTTCGATTCCGGCAGAAGCATTACCGACAAATACCGTGAGGAATACAACCTGCCGCAGGATATGAACGGTTACGACTTTATCAAAGAGAACCAAATTGCGTGGTATGAAAATAACATCAAGGCTCTTCAGGCTGAATACGGCGCAACAAAGAGTATGCTGTTTATGCACATTCCCGTGCCTGAATACAAAGAGGTTTTCGATTTTGACGAAAACGAAAAACCGATTCCGACGGGCAAGCCCACAGGCAAGGCTGAGGTCATCAGCGGCGAAATGCACGAAACGATCGGTTGCGCACCCTATAACAGCGGCCTTTTCCAAAGGGCAAAGGAGCTTGGCGCACAGGCGTTTTTTGCAGGACATGACCATGTTAACGATTTCTGGGCAGTTTATGAGGATGTGATGCTTGCTTATATCCAAATGACAGGCTACGAAATTTACCACATGGGCAAATTCGGCTTGGAGGAAAAGGATTGGCGACAAGGCGTAACGATTGCAAAAATCCAAAAAGACGGCTCATTCTCGCTTGACCGCCAGTTTACTTCTCGTTATGTTAAATAAGGCTTAAATAAAACATAATAAACAAAAATAAGCACCGCAAGGGATTGAATTGCTCCCTGCGGTGCTTTGCTTTAGCCGATAAGCTCCAAATACTTTTTGATTATCTCAACACATTTTTCATAGCTCATGTGGCTGGTGTTGATGCAAAGGTTATAGTTGTCAGCGTTCTGCCAATCCTGCCCTGTGTAGTAGCGGTAGTAATCGGCTCTGTCCTTATCCTTTTTGTTCATGGTTTTGAGGGCTTCTTTTTCGTCGATGCCGTACATATCGCAAATGTTGCTGATTGCGGTTTTTTCATCGCAATGGATGAAAATGCGGATAACATCATCACGCTCCTTGAGGATATAATCGGCACATCTGCCAACGATAACGCAAGGCTCTTTTTCTGCAATCTGCTTAATGATTTTTGCGGTGTAATTGAAGAGGTTTTGGTCGGAAACAAAATCGGGGCTGTCGGGCGAAATTACATCTTCGCCTTTATAAGCGCCGCTCTTGCGTAAGCGAGGCAGCTTAACCTTTTCGTCAGCAACGCCGAAGAAGCCTTCATTGATGCCGCTTTCCTCGCTGGCGAGCTTAATCAGCTCCTTGTCATAAAACTTAATGCCAAGATCCTCCGCAAGCATTTTGCCGATTGTCTTGCCGCCGCTGCCGTATCCTCTTGCAATGGTGATGATTCTTGCCATAAGTTAAACCTCCTGTATTATTCGCCGAGATAGGCTTTTTTGATTGATTCGTCGTTAATGAGCTTGCTTGCATCGCCGCTGAGAACGACCTTGCCCGTTTCGAGGACATAGGCTCTGTCTGCAATCGAAAGGGCTTTTTTGGCGTTCTGCTCAACAAGCAGAACGGTCACGCCATCCTTGCGGATTGAGCTGATGATGTCGAAAATCTCGCTGACGAGGATGGGCGAAAGTCCCATTGAAGGCTCATCCATAACGATGATTTTGGGCTTGGACATAAGGGCTCTGCCCATTGCGAGCATTTGCTGTTCGCCGCCCGAAAGCGTGCCTGCAATCTGGCTCTTGCGCTCTGCAAGGCGGGGGAAGCGCTGGTAAATCGTTTCAAGGTCGGCGGCAAAATTCTCCTTATCCTTGCGTGTGAATGCGCCGAGCTTGAGGTTATCCAAAACTGTGAGCTGCTGGAAAATTCTTCTTCCCTCAGGCACGTGCGCCATACCCATTTCAACAATTTTGTGGGCAGGAACCTTTGTAAGCTCAACGCCGTTGAGCTTGACAGAGCCTGATTTGGGCTGTAACAAGCCTGTGATTGTGTGGAGGGTTGTGGTTTTGCCTGCGCCATTTGCGCCGATGAGTGATATGATTTCGCCCTCGTTAACCTCAAAGGAAATGCCTTTAAGGGCGGAGATTACGCCGTAGTTAACGCAGAGGTCTTTAATTTCAAGTAATGCCATTGTTCAATCTCCTTATTCGCCTAAGTATGCGGTGATAACCTCGGGGTTGTTGAGAACCTCGCTTGTTTCACCCTTGCAAAGCAGATGACCGAAGTTGAGCACGGAAAGCTGTTCGCAGATTACGGAAACAAGGCTCATATCGTGTTCGATGAGCAGAATTGTCATATCGAAGTTGTCACGCACGAAGCGGATGGTTTCCATCAACTCGGCGGTTTCGTTCGGGTTCATACCTGCGGCAGGCTCGTCAAGCAGTAACAGCTTCGGGCTGGTTGCAAGCGCACGGGCAATTTCAAGCTTGCGCTGTTTGCCGTAGGGCAGACCTGATGCAGGCAGATAAGCTTCTTTATCAAGGTCGAAAACCTTGAGCAGCTCAAGAGCCTTTTGATCCATTGCCTTTTCGGTCTTGAAAAAGCGAGGTAAACGGAAAATACCCTCAGCCGTGCTGTATTTGTATTGGCTGTGCAAGCCAACCTTAACGTTATCAATAACGCTCAAATCCTTGAAAAGGCGAATGTTTTGGAATGTTCTTGCGATACCTGCACGGTTGATTTCGATTGTGCTTTTGCCGGTGATATTTTTGCCGTCAAGCACGATTGAACCGCTTGTGGGCTTATAAACGCCTGTGAGCAGGTTGAAAATTGTTGTTTTACCTGCACCGTTCGGACCAATCAAGCCGTAAAGCTGACCTTTTTCGATTGAGATGTTGAATTCGTCAACGGCACGCAGACCGCCGAACTGAATGGATAAATTCTTAACTTCAAGAAGTGCCATTTTACGCAACCTCCTTTACGCTTTTCTTGCTTTTGATTTTGCCTTTGATAACGCTGATTTTGCTTTTGATTGTGGGGTTGGATGTGAAAAGCATCATAGCGATGAGAATGATTGCGTAGAAGAGCATACGGTAATCGCTGAAGACCGTGCCTCTGAGCAGCTCGGGCAAAAGTGTCAGCACAACTGCGGCAATAACGCTGCCACGAATCGAGCCGATTCCGCCGAGAACAACAAAAACAAGAATGAGAATGGAAAGGTTGTAATCGTATTTTGAAGCCTGAAGCGTTGACATACTGTGGGCATAAAGTGCGCCTGCAATGCCTGCGAAAAATGCGGTTAAAGCAAAGGTGATAAGCTTATATTTTGTGATGTTAAGTCCAACGGATTCGGCGGCAATGCGGTTATCTCTGATTGACATAACGGCTCTGCCTGTGCGTGAATTGATGAAGTTATATGCAACAATTACGGTGATGAGCAAAAGAATGAAGCCGATGAGGAAGGTTGAATCCTTCGGAGTGCCGTTGATGCCGAGCGCACCGTTGATGATGATTTTGCCGTCGGGAGCCATATTGAGGTCGCTGCTGCTCTTGAGCGAAATGTGGAAGCCCTCGGAATCCTTGCCGAGGTAGATTGCGGCGCAGATGTTTTTGATGATTTCGCCGAATGCGAGGGTAACGATTGCAAGGTAGTCACCACGCAGGCGAAGAACGGGGATGCCGATGATTATGCCGAAAATTGCAGCACAAACTCCGCCGAGGAGCAAAGCGAGAGGGAAGCGGATGATGCTCTGGGGGATTGCTTCAACAAGCAGGTTGGAGAAAAGGGCACTAGAATAAGCACCGATGCACATAAAGCCTGCCTGACCGAGGCTGAGCTCGCCGAGGATGCCAACCGTGAGGTTGAGCGAAACGGCAAGAATCGAATATACGCAAAGCGGAACAAGCAGACCTTTCATCATATTGGAAACGCTGCCTGTGCTGAGTAAAATCTGAACAAGGGCAAAAACCGCAACAAGCATACCGTAGGTGATGAAGCTTGTTTTTGTTTGCGGCTTGAGCAGTTTGGATTGTTTTTTCATTTTGCAGTTACCGAACCTTTCCTAAAATCAAACCTTTTCGTTAATTTTCTTGCCGAGGATACCGGTGGGCTTAATCATAAGCACAAGTATGAGAACGGCAAAAACGATAGCGTCGGCAAGCTGGGGTGAGATATATGCTCTGCCGAGAATTTCGATAACGCCGATAAGTATGCCGCCTATCATAGCGCCGGGGATTGAACCGATACCGCCGAAAACAGCGGCAACGAAAGCCTTGATGCCGGGCATTGCGCCGGTTGTGTTTGAAAGAATCGGGTAAGCGGAGCAAAGCAATGCGCCTGCGATTGCCGCAAGAGCAGAACCGATTGCGAATGTGAGCGAGATTGTGCGGTTGACATTAACGCCCATAAGCTGAGCTGCACCTCTGTCCTCCGAAACGGCGAGCATTGCTCTGCCGCTCTTGGTCTTTTTGATGAACACGGAAAGGCAGATAACGATAATGACCGAAACGAGGATTGCGCTTGAAGCTTCGCCCGAAATAACGACCTGACCGCCGAAAAGCTGAATGTTCGGTATGCTGACGACCGAGGTGAAGCTTGTTGGTGTTGCACCGAAAATAATGAGTGCGGCGTTTTGCAGGAAATAGCTCACGCCGATTGCCGTGATAAGAACGGCAAGGCTTGTTGCTTGACGCAGGGGCTTGTAAGCAACCTTTTCAATTACGATTCCGATTATAGTACAACCGACCATTGAAACGATTACGCCGAGTGCAGGGGCTAAGCCTGCTTTGGTGGTTGCCAAATAGATTAAATATGCACCAATCATAATAACATCGCCGTGTGCAAAGTTGAGCATTTTTGCAATGCCGTAAACCATTGTGTAGCCAAGAGCGATAACGGCATAGATACTGCCAAGAC
>CAYQRS010000096.1:0-7044 GCA_964419825.1 uncultured Eubacteriales bacterium | reverse complement strand
ATTTCATTTAATATTTATAATTTAGTTAAGCTTAAGCTCTGACCACAAATCATTAAGAAGCTTCAAGGTTTCAGCATCAAGATTATGGAAATATTGAGCGTTCGCTTTGACCTCCTGTGAGGGATAAAGAATTTCATTGCCCGCAAACATATAATCGGGATTATTGATTACTGTTGTGTTCGGCGAAGCGTAGCAGATTGTCTCTGCATTGGCAAGAGCTACCTCAGGCTCAAGGAGAAAATCGATATACATCATAGCAGCTTCAAGGTTTTCGCAAGAAGCAGGAACACAAATCGAATCAACAAAAATGTTTGTACCCTCTTTAGGATAAACAAAGGCAAGGTCGGGGTTGATTTCGCTCATTGTGAGGTAATCGCCTGCGTAATACGGCGCAATAGCAGCATTGCCTGCCTCCATTTTGTTGAAAACCTCGTCCATAACATAGGACTGAATGAGGGGCTTCTGCTCTTTAAGCTTTGCAAGAGCCGCCTGCCAATCAGCCTTGTTCGAGGTGTTGACATCCTGACCGAGAAGATACTGAGCAATGCCGAAAGCATCACGGGAATTGTTGAAGTTGAGGATGTTGCCCTTGTAGCGGGAATCCCACATCAAATTCCAACTGTTCGGCTCGCCCTTAACGATTGCCGTGTTATAAATCATACCAACCATACCGACGCTGTAAGGAACAGAATATTCCTCGTTCGGATCAAAATAAATTCCCTTGTATTCGTCAGCGATATTGCCATAGTTTTGGAGCTTTGTAACATCAATCTTGGTGAGCAAGCCCTCGGCAATAAGGCGTTCAATCATATAATCGGAGGGAATAACGATATCGTAAGATGCACCGCCGTTTTTGATTTTGGTGTACATACTCTCGTTCGAATCGTATTCGGCATAGTTAACATTGATACCTGTGAGCTTTTCAAACTCCCTGTTTACATCAAGCGAGCCTTCTGAGCCATCCGAAATATATTCGCCCCAGTTATAAACATTAAGAGTTGTGCCGGCAAGTTCTTTGGTATATGTGCCGGTAACGGTAAGGGTTGATTCCTGATTTGTTCCGCAGCCGACAAGGCAAGCGAAAGCAAGAGTCAGAATCATAATGACCGAAACAATTTTTTTCATTTATTTTTAATCCCCTTTTATTTTTTATTTATCATCTCGAAGATTTGCTTTTCTTCTCAGCCTTGGACTGTGAAACATTGATCAGAATAAGCAAAACCAAAATAACAACAAAAATAATCGTCGATAAAGCATACATATCGGGCTTAACCGACTTCTTGGTCATTGCATATATACGCAACGGCAAGGTTTGGAAATTTGGACCAGTTACGAAATAGCTGATTATAAAGTCATCAAGTGACAAGGTAAACGCCATAATCATACCGGTGAAAATTGAAGAATAAAGCGAGGGCAAGGTTGCTTTGAAAAAAGCCATAAGCGGCGTACAACCGAGATCCTGTGCGGCTTCTTCAAGGTGAGAATCCGTTTGCTTAAGCTTTGGCAAAACATTGAGAATTACATAAGGCAGGTTAAATGTAACATGGGCAATAAGCAAGGTGCCAAAGCCCAAAACATTTTTTATGTTGAGCAATGCGCCGACAAAAACAAACAGCAGCATCATCGAAATACCAGTTACAATATCGGGGTTCATCATCGGAATATTAGTAACCGACATTGTTATCGAGCGGATGTATTTTGATTTCATTCGGTCGATGCCGACTGCCGCCGCAGTGCCGATAACGGTTGAAATCACCGATGAGGTCACTGCAAGGATAAGAGTGTTTTTGAGGGCGTTGAGGGTTGTTGAATCGTTGAGAATTTCAGCATACCATTTTAAAGAGAAACCCTCGAAAACGGCTGTACTCCTGCCTGAGTTAAAAGAAAAAACGATAAGCACAAATATCGGCGCATAAAGGAAAAGATAAACAAGCGCCGTATAGATTTTAGAGGTTATTTTCATACGATTATACCTCCGTCATCATCATCGGCAAATTTGTTCATAATTGCCATTGAAATAAGGATAAGCACCATAAGAACCAACGAAAGCGATGCACCGAGATTGAAATTGTTTGCGCTTTGGAACTGGCTCTCAATAGCGTCGCCGATGAGCATAAAGCTACCGCCGCCGAGCTTTTGAGAAATATAGAATGTGCTTACGCTTGGAACAAAAACCATTGTTATGCCTGAAACAACGCCGGGCATTGTGAGCGGAATGATTACACGCCTGAGAACATCAAAGCGATTGCCACCCAAATCCTGCGCAGCGGATATAACAGATGTATCAAGCTTTGACATTATCGAGTAAATCGGCAAAATCATATAGGGCAGATAGTTGTAAACCATGCCAAGAACAACGGCGCTGCCTGTATTGAGGAAGCCCGTTTCGCTTGCCAAGCCGAAGATGTCAAGGAATTTGTTGAGAACACCGTTGCGTTCGAGGATAATCATCCAGGAATAAGTGCGGATAAGCAAATTCATCCACATCGGAAGCATTATCAGCATCATCAAAATGCGCTGAGAATTTTCCTTGAAGTGGGAGAGAAAATAGGCAAACGGATAGGCAATGATAAGGCAAATGACTGTTGAAATCAAGCCATACCACAGCGAAAGCAGAAAGGTCGGAACATAGTCCTTAAGCTCGATAATGTTATCAAGCGTAAACTGACCTTGAGCATTTGTGAAAGAATAATAAACAACCACAAACAGCGGAACAACAATGAAAATCGCAGACCACACAATATGCGGTGCCGCCATCAAACGAGTGAGAAAGGATGAATTCTTCTTCATTTTTATTCCTCCTCTTCCGACTCAACGGAAGCATCGGAAAGCTCGTCAAATTCCTCGCTGAATGAGCTGTAATCGCCGTAAAGACCCGAATACTCACTCTTTTTCATAATATGGATTGCATCAGGCTCGATGAACAAGCCAATCTTTTTGCCCTCCTCGTGGTAATCCGTAGATTGAATCATCCACTTAAAGCCGCCAATATCAACGATCATTTCAAAGTGAACGCCCTTGAAGGTAACGGAAGTGACCACACCCTTGAGCATACCCTTTTCAACATCGACAACATCGACATCTTCGGGGCGAACAACAACGTCAACACTTTCGTTAGGAGCGAAGCCCTTGTCAAGACATTCGAAGCGGTGACCCGAAAAATCAACCTTGAAATCTTCACGCATAACGCCGTCAACAATATTACTCTCACCGATGAAATCGGCAACGAAGGCGTTTTTCGGCTCGTTATATATGCTGATCGGTGTGCCGATTTGCTGAATAACGCCGTTGTTCATAACAACGATTGTATCGGACATCGAAAGAGCTTCTTCCTGATCGTGTGTAACATAAATAAAGGTGATACCCATTTGCTGCTGAATATTCTTCAGCTCATTTTGCATATCCTTACGCAGCTTAAGATCGAGCGCACCAAGCGGCTCATCAAGCAAAAGGACACGGGGCTTGTTCGCCAAGGCACGTGCAATTGCAACACGCTGCTGCTGACCGCCTGAGAGCGACTGAATGTTGCGCTTTTCAAAGCCCTTGAGGTTGACAAGCTCAAGCATTGCAGTAACGGTCTTTTCGATTTCTTCCTTGCTTTCCTTTTTCAGTCTTAAGCCGAAAGCGATATTTTCGAACACATTAAGATGAGGAAAAAGAGCATAACGCTGAAAAATGGTGTTAACCTGCCTTTTGTGAGGCGGTACACCATTGATAACTTTATTATCGAAAATGACCTCGCCGCTGTCGGGTTCTTGAAAGCCTGCAATAACACGAAGCGTTGTTGTTTTGCCGCAACCTGACGGACCGAGCAAAGTGATAAATTCCTTATCCCTAATATAGAGGTTCAAATCCTTGAGTATTGTTTCTCCGTCAAAAGCAACGGATATATTTTTCAGGTCAATAATAATATTGTTTTCCAATTATGCAACCCCTCTCCGATCTCAATCAAAGAATAACATTTTATTATTACAAATATAGTGCTAAAATCCGCAAATGTCAACAATTTTTTTAAATTTTTCTTGAATTTTCGCCGTAAAAACCGAGCCGATTTTTGAAATGCTTTGTTTTGCTCGCAAAAGCTCTGTTTTTCTCTCAAATGCTCAATATTTTTATTCCGCATTTTTTAAAAGCAAAAGCGTTGCAAACCGAAATCTGCAACGCTTTTTAATCAGAATTTTCCGCCGCCTCCGCTATGTGAAGAGCCTGATGAGCCCATGTGCATACTGCCGCCCGACCTGGCTGAGCCGCCTGAATGCATATTGTTATTGTTGTCCTTGGGTCTTGGAGTTTTGCTGACTCTTGAATAAAGATAAACATCCTGCTGCCTTGAAAGGACAAAGCTGTTTTGGCGAATATAGTTATCAGCCGCAGGGTTTGCTTTGACGGATTTGAGCTTGCCTGCCATCACCTTAATAATAATAAATGAAACTAGAAAGGCAATCAAATAACAGATCAAGACATCTTTTAAATCGAAGCTTCTTGCATGAATATTATGATGAAAATATTCATCCACCGTATCCGTATAATAGTAATCATCTTCATAATCGAAAATATCCGACGCTTCGGGATATGCAGTGCCATGATTGCTGTAATATTCAGCTATATCCGAGCATTGATCAATGAAAGAAATTACACCGTTATAGTAATCATCCTCGCCGAAATAAGGCAAAGCAGTGCTAAAAGCATAATCCTCAATTCCGCCGAAAACATCAGCGCCTAAGCCATAACCGCTGAGCCACCAATCACGAAAATCGGGGTGCAAATTCATCACAAGAACAGCGCCGTCCCTACCATCTGAGCAACCAATTCCGTTATAATCGTAATAATCGTTGGAGAAGGTTATAATATCGTCAAGCTCATCGCTGTTGACAAAAAGGACTGCAAGCTCCATATTATAGCTTTTGCTGTATTCTTCAAGCAATTTGTTGAATTCACGGATTTCTTCGTCGCTGAAGGTTTCGGAATAATCCTCAAAAAGATCAACTGTTCTTTCACTCGGTATTTCGTTGCCGAAGGTTGGCAATTCACCTATTGCACCGACACCGAAAGCCGAGGTGAAGCAGAGAATAAATGTGAAACAAAAGCAGATGATTTTTTTGTTCATATTACTCCCCCTTATAAAGTAAACATGACGCTCAACCACTGTATTCCTGCAAGGACAGTACCGATTGAGGCGGTCAAAATTGCAATCCATTTCCAAAAAGCTACCTTATCGAGCGGAAGATCACCGACAAGCTTACCTGTCTGTCCGTTCATTGCAAAGGTGAATTTTTGGTCTTTCCACGTTACATTGAGAAGCCAGACTGGATAAAGAGCATATCGGCTAACTGCATTGCTGAAGCTGATGTTGCTTTTCTCGGCAGTTACGGCAGAATAGCCCGAAACCGTGCGTGCAAATTCGTCAACCGTGCTTTGCCTTATGCGTTCATCGGCTCTTTTGCGACATTCATCGGAGGCAACATCGTATTTATCAGCCAAATAGCCTGAAAGATATGCCGTTTGGAAATCCACTGCCTGCGACATATCGAACGGCTCGATTGATTCCATAAGATCATCGGGCATTTTCTTTGAGCCGTCAACAGGAATGTTGTTGAAGCCGATTTTACCGCCTCGGTGGAGCTTATAAAAAGATGTTTTTACATAGTTATAATGGCTGTCAGACCAAGTTTTGACACGCTGTGCATTGTAAGCGATATCAGCATCGACATCACAATCATAAAGCCAATAAGGTACATACACACCTTTGATTTCATCAATTATGTGTTCATCCTTAAACACCTTCGGAACAAATTTTTTGGAAGAAATATGCTCTTTGAGTGCTTTTTTTGCTGCATCCTTATCAAGCTTGAACGGTATAATCAAATCGGGCTTCAGTTCACCGCTCACTTGACCTACCATAATTATCGGATTGCCGCAAAACGGACAGCTTGTTGCGGAGGTTGTGCTCTCGCCGACTACCTCGCCGCCGCAGGAATTACAGATATAGACCTTAACATTCTCATCATCCCATTGCTCAGATAAATCAGACCATTCTGCCTGCGTTGTAACTTCTTCAAAATCTAACGCCTTATCAGCCTCTTTGAGCGATTCGACATCAAATTCAGAATCGCAAAACGGACATTTCATATTCTGTGAATCGGAATCAAATTCGATTTTACCGCCACAGCATGGGCATTTATATTCAATTAAAGTTGCCAAAGCATTACCTTCTTTACGAATTATTGAGCATCGTTCTCATCAAAAACATCGCCGCAATTCGGGCAGAACTTCGGCAAATTATTGGGGTCTTCGGGCTTCCAGCCGCACTTATCGCAACGGTAAAGTGGAGCGGACGATGGTCTTTTTGCACCGCAGTTGGAGCAGAAATTACCTTGATTGATGTTGCCGCAGAAACAAGTCCAACCGCTTGCCGATGGCTTGGGAGAGCCGCATTTAACACAGAAATTGCCCTCATTTGCAGTACCGCAGGTGCAGTTCCAAGCAGTTGCCGACGGAGCGGCTTGCCTTTGCTGAGCGCCCATGGCAAAAAGATTCTGCGCATTTGTACCACCTGCGTTCATAGCCATACCCATACCGACAAAGCCATTCATTGCACCGCCCTCATTAGCTGCAGCAGAACGCATAGCATCAGCCTGTGCGCCGACAAGCTGAGCAGCAGCCATATTGGGGTCACGCATAACCGCTGACTTCTGCATCTGCTTAATCAGCTCAGCATCCTCCTGCGGCAAGGTGACTGAATTGATTGCGATTGAAACAACGGAAAGACCACGAAGCTCAGACCATTTTGAGGTGAGTGCAACATTCATCGCATCGGAAAGCTCAGTTACGTGAGCGGGCAAAGCGTTGGGGCGAATTTCAAGCTCCGAAATTTTTGCAAACGCAGGCTGAAGTGCGCTTATAAATTCGCTCTTGAGCTGATCATCAAGCTCACTACGCTCATAAGACGATTCAACATTGGCGCAAACATTAGTATAAAAGAGCAACGGGTTGGTTATCTTATAAGAATAAAGACCGTTGCATCTGACAGAAACATCAATATCC
>CAYQRS010000095.1:0-7055 GCA_964419825.1 uncultured Eubacteriales bacterium | reverse complement strand
CCGCTGAGGCGGCGGCTGACAATCTCAGCGGCTTTCGCCTCCGTTTCAGCCGTAACAAAATCGTGATAATGCAGTCTAACTGCGGAATTGCTTATTCCGAGCAATTCGGAAACAATGCACAAGGCTTCAAACTCGGCTTCCTCCGCAGAACACGGAATAAGCGACTGAGTTAATCCTTCTTTGAGCTCATTCAGCTTCATTTTTGCTGTTTTCCTCTTCCTCAGGCGGCGTAATAACTGCTTTGATTGCGGCAATGCCGACCTCGATAATATCGTCATCGGGTTCTTTTGTTGTAATGCGTTGCATCCAAAGTCCTGGAGCGGAAAGCAACCTTGTAAAGGCATTATCGTATTTACCTGCAAGGCGTATGCACTCATAGCCGATGCTCATAATAAGCGGCAGAAGAAGAATCTTAATTGCAATCCACAACATTCTTATATCACGAACCTCGGGGGCAATAACGGTTACAAGTGAGGAAACAACGACACTTAATATAATTGTAATAAATATAAAGCTTGTGCCGCATCTGGGGTGGAAGCGGCTCTGCTTGCGGACATTTTCAACGGTTAATTCAAGGCCATGTTCAACGCAGAAAATTGATTTGTGTTCCGCACCGTGATATTTGAAAACACGCTTAATATCCTTCATCTGCGAAACAGCCCACATATAAATAACGAAAATAATCATACGCATAACGCCTTCGAGGAGAGGGCGAACTCTGTCCAACGAGCCGTGTGCAAGATAATCGTTAATAAGGTCGGTTGTAAGGGTTGGGAGATAGAAAAAAATCAGAAAAGCCAAGCCGAAGCCGAGAACCATTGCGATGCCGCCGATGACAGCCATCATTTTCGGACCGAAATGCGCTTCGAGCCATTTATCGAGCTTTGACATTTCTTCGGGATTTTCTTCCTCACCAAATGCGGTTTTTTCGGCAGACTCCATCATACATTTGTAGCCGAAAATCATTTGCTCAACGAAATTGATTGGTCCACGGATAAACGGTGCTTTGAGAAATTTATATTTTTCAGTCACCGATTTAAACTCTTTTTTTGTTAAATCAATACTTCCGTCAGGCAGACGGCAAGCCATTGCCGCACCGTAAGGGCCTTTCATCATAATGCCCTCAATCAGCGCTTCACCGCCGACTCCGGAATACTTAATCTTTTCTTTTTCACTCATTGTTATCAATCCTTTCCTGCAAGGGTTCAACCTGTTCAATGCTTTCGACAGGCAATTTAACGGTGATCGTTGTACCCTCACCCAATACGCTGTTTATCTCCATAGTGCCGCCATGAAGCTCCACAATCTCATTGGCAACGGCAAGACCGATGCCCGTGCCGTGAACCGACATATTGGCTCTAAAAAATTTATCGGTAACTCTCGGAATATTTTCGGGTGAAATACCGCAACCCGTATCCGTAAAATAAATTGTCAGCTCATTGCCTTCAACCTCGGCAAGGACAACAATTTTGCCGCCATGCTCATTGTATTTAATCGCATTATCGAGCAGATTGAGGAAAACCTGCCTGATTCTGAGATTGTCGCCCATCATCGGCAACGGCATGTGCGGAACATTATAGATAAGCTCAAGTCCCTCTCTCGCCGCACGATCCTTCAAAGTGAAAACCGCATCATCAAGCTCGGCGAGAACATCGATTTTAGACATTGTGAGCTGCATTTTTCCGTTTTGCATTCTTGAAAAGTCGAGCAAATCCTCAACCATTTCCGACAAGCGCTGTGATTCGCTTATAATAACAGCCATACCCTTTTGCGTTGTTTCGGGATCGGAATCTCCGAGCTGCATAATGGTTTCGCCCCAACCCTTGATGGCGGTAAGCGGAGTGCGAAGCTCATGAGAAATTGTCGAAATAAAATCGTTCTTCAGGCTTTCCGTCTGACTGAGCTCTTCTGCCATTTTGTTAAACGTTGTGCAAAGCTCGTCAATTTCATCGTGCATACCGCTGTTATCAACCCTTGCCATAAGATTACCCTTGGCAATCTCGTTAGCGGTTTCGTTGATTTTCAAAACAGGGTGAACGATCGAGCGAGTAAAGAACTGACCTGAGGCAACCAAAAAAGCGATAATCAGCAGGCAGGAAACAAAAATAATCAGCGAAACTTTGCCAATTGCCCTATCAACCTCATCCAAGGAGCTGATATAGCGTACCGCTCCCATATTCTCCCCTCTCACGCTGGGCAAGAGAGTTGTTACAGCCATTACCTTTTCGCCGCTGGCTGTTCTGCCGTGCCAAATTCCCTTATCGGTATCGGATTCAACAGCCAAATCGTAATCGGGCATTTGAACATTCTTGGTAACCTCGAAGCCTGAGGAAGAAACAATCGGCTGACCGTTTCTGTCGATAACCCAAACCTCCATAATATCTTTATCAGAGAAATTCTCAACGAAGCCGATCGCACCGCTGACGAAGTTATCTTCACTCGTACCGATATAAGACGAAAAATAAGTGTTGACCAAATCAGATGCACGGGATTGCAGAGTTGTTTCGACATAGCCATAATAATAAGACGGAACTAAAACAAAGGCAGCGAGGAGTGCGGCGATTATCAAGCCGAAAATTATGAACGATGTTCTATAAAACCATCGCTTTGAAATTCCGCTTTTCAATTTGCCGCTCCCCTTTCGGTAAAAATTTGTTTATCAGCTTATCCAGCGGTAACCCATGCCCCATACTGTTGTCAAATGAACGGGGTTAGAGGGGTTATCCTCAATTTTCATTCTCAAACGCCTGATGTTAACATCCACAACCTTATCCTCGCCGAAATATCCTGCACCCCATACACGGGTGAGAATATCGTTACGGTCAAGCGCCGCACCTTGGTTGGAGAAGAAATATTCCATAATCTGAAATTCAACCTGAGTCAGCTCAATCGGTTGATTGTTTTTGGTTAAGGTTCTGTTGCGCAGATTCAAGGCAAAATCGCCGCTGCGCAGGATATGCTCATCATCGGCAGGCTTTTCGCTCTTACTCTTGTTGAGCATCACACGCCGATGAACCGAATCGACACGAGCCATAAGCTCCGAGGGTGAAAACGGCTTGGTGACATAATCATCTGCGCCGCTCATAAGCCCTGTTATTTTATCCATCTCCTGAGTTTTGGCGGTGAGCATTATTATGCCGATGTTTTGGTCGTTATCCCTCAACTGCTTGCAAACGCTCAAGCCGTCAACCTCTGGCATCATAATATCGAGCAAGGCTACATCGATATCGCCCTCAAGCTGATTATATTTTTCTATGGCAACAGCGCCGTTTTCCGCTTCGATAACTTCGTAGCCGCTGCGTTTAAGGTTGATGACAATAAATTCCCTAATGGCGGCTTCGTCTTCCGCAACAAGAACTCGCTTCATTTCAACTTACTCCTTTATTTATAGAAAAATATTTCACTAAATCCGATGCTTTAATTCCTGCTTTTTCACCACGCTTGGAAATTGTGCAGGTATAAACAGTATCGTTATTAACCAAAAGCATTTCGGTTATCTTATCGCTGTTTTCGTTCCAATCGTCAAGCGCAAAGGCAGTTATGCGGAAATATTCCTTATCTGCCGAATCGACGAAGCTCCACACACGTGAGGAGTTATCACTTTTAAGGAACAGACGGTTAACCCAAGAACGGTCGAACCTGAGCATATAGTTTTCGCCAACATTGACAACATAGTATTCATCGGGCTTGAGCGAATCGCCGTCAATCTCTGACCAAACAAGGAGATAGCTTGCTGACATATCGGCATCTGTGCTTTCACGCACGGCCTTTCTCAGAGGAATTTCAATCGTTCCGTCACCGTCAACATCACGGCTTGGCAGGTTGTTACTGCGCAGGGTTTGAACAGGCAGATTATCCTGCTTGGCGTTGAAGATGCTCTTGAAATTATTTGCCTTGCTGTTCCAAGCGAAAACCTGCGTAATCATATTATTGTCACCGATTTCACCATCGATATAAATGCGTGAGGTCTGCGAATCGGACTGTTTATCGGAAAGAATCGAGCTGACGGAAATAATCCGTTCATCAAGCTTTGTTTCACAAGTCAGAACAACTCTGTTCTTTTCGTTAAGAGTCAGCATCCTCAAACGTGATTTGCCGGCCTCCTTTGCGACATTTGTATAAGCGAGCAAAATCTGCCGCTGACCGTTACCGTAGCAATCCTCAATGAGCATAAGGTTGTACGGCTCGGTTGCACAAGCGGAAAACTGAAGCTCATTGCCCTTGCGGCTACAGGAATAAACCGTGAGAGATTTGTTGATTTTATCGCCGAACATCATCCAGCTTACAAGCAGATCATCACAGCCGTCATTATTCAAATCATAAAATTCGATTGAATAAACCTTACTGCCGTTGCCCGCAAAGTCCGAAACCAATGCCCAAGAATCGTTTTTACGCTTCAAAACGCTCATTCTCACGGAATTTGAATCATTGTTCTTGATGTAAAAAACAATCGCCTCGCTGAGCTTGTCGCCGTCAATATCGTGCAGGGTTATTGCAGAATGATAATCACCCGATTGCGGCGATGAGAGGTTAATATCCTTGCCAATCAAGCGTGTAATTGATTTTTCAAGCTCACTTTCATTGCTTAAATGCGGCGGATGCATTAAGCTTTCAACAGGTTCAAAATTAAAGGAGCATCCGCTAAAAGAAAACAGAACAAGCGCAACCGCAAGCACGGCTGTTATCTTTTTTAACATTGCTTACACTCCTTTGCTTTTTGAATTAAGCCGCAGTCAGCTTACTGCGGTTACGGAATATGTGCCGCTCACCCAGCAATCCGTTGTGCCTTTAATGCTGAGCTTTGCCGCAAACCCTTGGCTGTTTGAGGATAAATCCGCATCAGTCAAATCGATTACTGCGGTTATATCGCTTGCGCTGATTTTTACCAGTGATTCAGCAGGACCGACAACCTTGACGCTTTCAATCGTTTTGGAAAGGCGCTTGGCCTCGTAACCCTCAGGTGCGTTAATGAAGCTGATATTCTTTTGCGGCAAGGTCAGAGTTTTATCCTCACAGCCTGTTACATTGACCGTGACCTTGAACTCCGTTAAACCGTCGATTGAAAAGACAGCAGGAATATCATCGGATTTAAAGGTGAAGGTGTTTTTGCCTGGTTTAAGCTCGGCAAAATCTATCGTTGCGATATTGAGAGCTGAGGGAGCAGTTGTTTCGTCAACGCCTTGGATGCCTGCGGTGAAGTTTGCTGGAGAAACCGTATACTTAAACGGCTTATCGATATAATCAATCGGTGTGTTTTTAAACTGAACAGCCGTCGGCTTGGTGACAACATAGTAAACAGGCAGTGTGACCGTAATCTCGGAATTGCCGTAATTATAGGTCAGATAATTCAGCGTCGCTCCGCTATCGCTGTGGGCGGTAAGCTTTGCCGCCTCGGTTTTGGATTGGTCGAGCGGTTTATCAACGGTTAAGGTTGCGTAAACCTTGCTGATACGACCAACCTCGGTTGCAGGACCTGACACCGTAACCTTTTCGGCAGAAAGGATTGCATCGCCTGCAACATAACCCTCTTCAACCAATTCATCTTTGATATCGAGCTTGGCTTCAACGGGGAATTCCTGCTCTTGGTAAACATCAAAATAGGCCTCGATAAATTCCTGCGAAACCGAAATGATTTCAAATTCATCATTCGCATTGACCTTTGAAGCCTTGAGCTGAAGTGAATGCTTGCCTGCCGAATCGACATAAGCCGTTTGTGCAACAACCTTAATCGAATTCGCATTGACTGATTTTGAATTGACAATGTATCTCTTACCCGAAACCTCAACATCAACTGTAAACTCGGATTGACCGAAAATCTCCAAATCATATTGAGCAGGTATGCTGTTATTCAAATCGATAACAACAGGAACATCTTTAATCGTGACCTCATCGGTCGGGCTAAGAGAAATTGCAACAACAAGCCAGATTATTACTGCGACCGCAACGGAGAAAATCATCAGGATTTTGTTATCGTATAAAACTTTGTGCGAGAATTTTGCTATTCGGTTCATCCCAATCAGTCCTCCTTACTTTTTGCTTTTGAATAATCCGCTCACCTTGTCGGTAATTTTAACCTTTGTTTCGTTATCCTTGGTGATGAGATAGTTTTGGAGCTGCTCACGAAGCTCACCGCTTGAAATATCACGATTGATTTTGCCGTTGCTTACGAGGGAGATTTTACCTGTTTCCTCGGAAACGACAAGAATAATCGCATCGCTCTCCTCGGACATACCAATTGCGGCTCTGTGCCTTGTGCCAAGCTCTTTGCTCAGGGCGTTGTTCTTCGTCAAAGGCAAGATGCAGCCTGCGGCGGCGATTCTGTCGCCCTTTACGATTGCCGCACCATCATGCAAGGGAGTTTTCGGGAAGAAAATCGTGCCGAGAAGCTCTTCGGTAATTACGGCATCGACCTTTGTGCCTGTTTCGATAATCGAGCCGAGGAGCGTTTTCTGCTCAAAGACAAGCAAAACGCCGATTTTCTTTTCGCTCATTGTGCTGACCGAGCGGCAAACCTCGGTTATCATATTGTTGATTCGTTCATCCTGAACCTTTTTTGCGTTCTTATCGAAATTGAAAAGACCGATTGTTGAAAAGCTGCTTCTGCCGACACTTTCGAGTGCGTGCCTGATTTCAGGAGCAAAAACAATTATCAAGCAAATAATCGCATTTGAAGCAACGCTGTTGAAAAGGTAAAGGCTCGCCTGCATATCGAGCAAAGTAATCACAACATAAATGAACGCAAAAAGAATCAAGCCCTTGAAAAGCTGAATTGCTCTTGTTTCACGCACAAGCTTAACTATGCTGTAAACAACAAATGCGACCAAGCAAATATCTAAAACATCAGCAAAACGGAACGATGAAATAACACCTAACGCCTGCTGAAAGAAGCTGACAACATCATCAAAAAAAGACATTGATAAAATCCCTCCATTCTAACTTAGTATTTTATCACAACTTCACGCTCAATTCAACACTGCATATATAATTTAATATAAATTTAATATTTATATTATAAAAGTATCGAAATTATTACAAATATGACAAAACGGATGCAT
>CAYQRS010000094.1:0-7076 GCA_964419825.1 uncultured Eubacteriales bacterium | reverse complement strand
GGCTACGGATATTAACTTTTTCGTCGGCAGGGCAGTTAATCCTGCGCACCAAAATCCCGATTTGCCGATAAATTTCCATATCAAAATGAATTTGGTTGAGGAGCTTTCAAAGTGTCTCAAGCTTATGGGCAAACGCATAAAGGTCAGCTATTTCTAACGGCATAATTTGCCGAAGAATATAAAAAGTAATATTTTTTTACAAATGGATTGGCAGGGCTGTAATTTGACCTTGCTTATCCAAGGAGAGGGTTATATGAGAAAATTCGACACAAAAGTTCAGCACTTAAAGTACAAGGTTTTGCGTGAGGTAGCTCACCTTGCTTGGGATAACAATTTGCTTCAAAATATTTTGGAAATTCCCAAGAAAATCGTTCCCGGTAAAACATCGACAATGCGTTGCTGTGTTTACAAAGAGCGTGCAATTCTCGGTGAGAGAGTTAAGCTTGCAATGGGCGGCAATAAGAACAACCCCAATGTTATCGAAGTAATCGATATTGCTTGCGATGAGTGTCCTGCCGCAGGATATGAGGTTACGGATTCCTGCCGTGGCTGTCTTGCTCACAGATGCGAGGATGTTTGCAAAAGGGGAGCAATCTCCTTTGACCATAACCATGTTGCCCATATTGATAAATCCAAGTGCGTTGAATGTGGTCAGTGCGCAAAGGTTTGCCCCTTTGCCGCAATCGTAAACCGTAAGCGCCCCTGTCAGGCAGCTTGTAAGGTTAAGGCAATTTCAATCAATGAGGATAATGCTGCGGCAATCGACAACAGCAAGTGCATCCAATGCGGTGCTTGCGTTTATCAGTGCCCGTTCGGCGCAATCAGCGATAAATCATATATTCTCAACGTTATCGATATGATTAAGAAGAGTGAAAATAACCAAAAGTATAAGGTCTATGCAATGGTTGCTCCTGCAATTTCAAGCCAGTTTGCCCATGCAAAGCTCGGTCAGGTAATCGCAGGTCTCAAGGAATTGGGCTTCTACACGGTTGTTGAGGCGGCTCTCGGTGCAGATATGGTTGCACAGGCAGAATCAAAAGAGCTTGCCGAAAAAGGCTTCCTGACAAGCTCCTGCTGCCCTGCATTTGTTCAATATATCCATTCTGCATTTCCTGCTCTTGTTCCGCTTGTTTCGCATAATATGTCGCCAATGGCAACGCTTGCAAAATATATCAAAGAAACCGACCCTGAAGCAAAGGTTGTTTTTGTCGGACCGTGTACTGCCAAAAAAGCAGAGGTTCAGCACGATGATGTTAAGCCCTATGTCGATGCTGTTCTCACCTTTGAGGAATTGCAAGCCTTGTTTGACAGCAGAGATATTGATTTAACATCTCTTGATGAGGATGTTTTGAATAACGCTTCTTATTTCGGCAGAATTTTTGCTCGTTCGGGCGGTCTTTCCGAGGCTGTTGTACAAGCCCTCAAAGAGCAAAATATCGATTTTGACCTTAAAGCGCTCGCTTGTGACGGCATCGAAGCTTGCCGTGTGGCTTTGCTCAAAAAGAGCAAGAATGTTCTTGATGCAAACTTCATCGAGGGTATGGCTTGTGTCGGTGGCTGTATCGGTGGCGCAGGCTGCTTGACTCACGGCGAAAAGAACAAGGCTCAGGTTGATGAATACGGTAAGCAGGCGATTGAAAAAACAATCACAGATGCTATTTCCGTTCTCAAGTGAAGCTAATTAAATAAGCAAAAGCACTGCCCGTCGCTTTCGTTCGGGTAGTGCTTTTTTGTTGCCTATATGCGTGAAAAATACCGCCCAAGTGCCGTTGATAGCACTAAGGCGGTATGTTACCGTTTTCGGTTTGTTATTTGAGTAATCAGAGAATAACCGAAACAAGCTGTGCAACTACAAGGAAGCCCCAAACAAAGGGGAAAATCAGCGGCCAATAGGGCATTGTTGCAAGCGTACTGATGAAGCCAAGACCGTATTTGATGGGCATTGTGTTTTCTGCTTCTGAGATGTTTTGCCAAATGAAGCTGATGTCACAGCCTTCAACATACATTTCGTCAAGACCGATTTTGCTCTTGGATGTTGCCTCTTTAAATCCACATTCTTCAAGACCGTCTCTGACAAGCTCTGCCATTTGCTCATCCTTGAATGTGATTCTGCCAACCAAGCGAAGCTCGTTGCAGGGCTCTTCTTTTCTGACATGACCGTTTTTGAAGCCTGTACACCACCAGTATTTGCCGTATTCTCTGGTGAATTCTCTTGTCCAAGTGCCGTTGCTCTCCTGATGATAGAGTGTCATTTCCATATTAAGCCAATCTTCCTCGGCAGGGCAGTTGTACATTGTCCAGTCGCCAACCTCTTTATCATCGGAATGGGGACGGTTGTAAATGCCGATTTCGCCGCCGTAGAAAATCATACCATACTGACCCTTCCACATCTGGAGCATCCAATCCTTGCCCTCGTGTGTGAAGAAAACACGGATGTAGTCATATTCGAGGAGGATGTAGGGCGAAGCAATATCGTAAATTCTGCCGAAGCCGAAATTGTACTGCCAGCAATCCTTATCGTTTGTGTAGTAGAAATCGTCTTTGTAGCTGTATTGGTAGCTGAGAACCTGCTTGTTAACAAGGAAATCCTTGAGGAAGTTGCTTCTTTTGATGACATCGATTTTGAATTCACCCTGAAGCTTAACTCCGTTAACATAAGCTGTTGCCAAAATAACAACCTCGCCAACCTCAACGCCTTTAACAATGCCGTTTTCGTCAACGGTTGCAATGGAATCGTTTGTTGTTGTCCAAGTGATTTTCGGCTGAGTTTCAACATTGGTGACCGATGCTGTCATTTGAATGGTTTTTCTTTTTTCAACCGTGAGGCTCTCGCTCTTGACTACGAGTGCATGACTTGCACCCTCATTGTTTTCCGAGCCGCCTTCTGCGATTGCGGTTACAGGTATAACTGCAAGCAGAGTTAAAAGTGCGAGAACACAGGAAAGCACTTTTAAAAAGGTTTTGTTTTTCTTCATAATAATCCTCCGTTTTAAGTTTTTATTGTTTTGCGGATATGCCCGAGCTGCGTTTTGTAAAAATCAGCAATCTTCTTACAATAATAAAACAAATCGTTCTCGACGGGAACAACACAAACATAGCGGAATGTTGATTTTAAGAGCAGCTTTGCGAGCATCTGTGTTTACAGTAACTTAATAATTTTACCATAAATTCAAAATTAAAACAATCACATATTTAACAAAATATTCATAATTTGCTTTCTGTAAATTGCTAACCTGAATAAAAATATAGCCTTAATTATGATTTATTATTCATTTTGCGGTTGTAATTTGAATTATCTATGATATAATTATTCTAAAAATAGGGGAGGAAAAGAAATGGATAAATACGCAAGATTTAAATATCAACCCTGTATTCCCTTGGGTAAGGATTTTAAGCGTGTAACAGGCTGTGCAGAGCACGCCGCTCTTTCAAGAGAAGCGGCTGGTGAGGGCGCAGTGCTGCTTAAAAACGAGAATAAAACTCTGCCTTTGAAAAAGGGTGAAAAGGTTGCTCTTTTCGGCAAAGCAACGATTGAGTACATAAAGGGCGGCGGCGGAAGCGGCGATGTTAATGCCGCTTATATTCGCAATGTTTTCGAGGGCTTTGAGCTTAAAGAGAACGAGGGCAAGGTTTCCGTTTACAGACCGCTTGTTGATTTTTATAAGGACTATGTAAAGGAACAGAGCGCAAATATTCCGACTCGTGCTCAAATCGATGCAATTTGGGATGTTGTTAACGCTATGCCGTTCGAAAAAGAGCGTGACGATATTACGTACGACACCTTTCAGCGTATGCACGTTAAAGAGGCGGAAGTACCCGATGAGCTGATTGAAGAATCCGCAAAATGGGCGGATACGGCGATTTTCACAATCAGCCGTTTTTCGGGCGAGGGCGTTGATAGGCGAGCCTTCGGCGGCGATTATTGCCTCAGCGATATCGAAAAGCATATTATCGATAAGATAACCGAGCTTTTCAAAAAGGTCGTTATCGTTATCAACGCAGGTGCGGCAGTCGATTGCGAATATTTTGCTGAGAATCCCAAGGTCGGTGCGGCAATTATGGGCTGGCAGGCAGGTATGGAAGGCGGTGCGGCAATCGCAGACATAATCTGCGGCGATGTCAACCCCTCAGGCAAGCTTGTTGACACAATCGTAAAATCCTATGATTGTTATCCCTCAAAAGAGGATTTTTGGAAAAGCTATGAATATCTTGATTACAGCGAAGATATTTATGTTGGCTACAGATATTTTGAAACAATCCCGGGCGCAAGGGAGTATGTTCGCTATCCCTTTGGCTTTGGTCTTTCTTACACAGAGTTTGAGCTTTCGGGCAGAGTTTGCTGCGAATCCGAGGGAAAAATCGTTGCCATTGTCAATGTCAAGAATGTCGGCGATGTTGCAGGTAAAGAGGTTGTTCAGCTTTATTATTCTGCTCCGCAGGGCAAGCTCGGCAAGCCGAATATGGAACTTGGTGCTTTTAAAAAGACCGCATTGCTTCAGCCGGGTGAGAGTGAAACCGTTGCTCTCAGCTTCAATCTCAATGATATGGCAAGCTTTGATGATCTCGGCAAGGTCTGCAAATCCGCTTATGTGCTTGAAAAGGGTGCTTACAAATTCTTTATCGGTACTTCCGTAAGGGATAATGTAAAAGCAGAATTTGAGTATGTGTTGGAGAACGATGTTGTTGCCGAGCAGTTGACAAGCCTCTGCAAGCCGTTTAAGCTTGAAAAGAGAATGCTTGCCGATGGCAGCTATGAACAGCTTCCCCTTGGCGAAGCAAGCTATTATTACGGCACAAATGAGCCGACAGGCGCAAAAGCACCCGAAAAGCTTGTTATGTTCGATAAGGTCGGCGAAGAGATTACCATTGATGAATTTGTTGCTCAGTTCACGGATGAGGAGCTTATGGATTTTGTCGGCGGTCAACCTCCGACAGGCGTAGCTAACACAGGCTGCTTCGGCGGCTTGAAAAGACTCGGCGTGCCTGCTGCTCCAACGGCTGACGGCCCTGCAGGATTAAGGCTGACGAAGAATGTCGGCATTGCAACAACCGCTTGGCCTTGTGCAACTGCACTTGCCTGCACATGGAATTCAGAGCTTATTTTCAGAGTCGGTGCCGCAGGTGGCGCAGAGGTTCGTGAAAACAACCTCGGAATTTGGCTGACACCTGCGCTCAACATTCACCGTGATCCTCTTTGCGGCAGAAACTTTGAGTATTATTCGGAGGATCCGTTGATTTCGGGCAAATCCGCCGCCGCAATGATCAGAGGTATTCAGTCGCAGAAAACTGCCGTTTCGATGAAGCATTTTGCCTGCAACAGTAAGGAAGCAAACAGATCCTGCTCCGATTCACGAATTTCCGAGAGAGCATTGCGTGAGATTTACCTCAAGGGCTTTGAAATTGCCGTTAAAGAGAGCGATCCGTGGACAATTATGTCATCTTATAACCTCATTAACGGTCAGCATACAAGCGAAAGTTATGAGCTTCTCACAGGCATCCTCAGAAAAGAGTGGGGCTTCAAGAATATGGTTACCACCGATTGGGGCGTAAAGAACGATCCCGTTAAAGAAATCAAGGCAGGTAACGATATGAAAATGCATATCGGTTATCCCGAAGATCTCAAGCTCGGCTTAGAGGATGGCAGAATAACGAGAGCGGATTTGGAGCTTTGCGTTAAACGCATCCTTGAAATGATTATGAAGTTAGATTGATTATAAAAAAGGCACAGCCTGCGGAATGATCCGTGAGCTGTGCCTTAATTTTATGCGGTTGATTAAGCCTTGGGAGCTTTGTAACCCTTTGAAACAAGGAGATTTTCGATTCTGTCTGCAGGGTCAAGCAAGCTGCTGACTGACATATCGTGGTTGAGTGTGTCGATGATGTAGGAAACATATTTTGACATATCAACCTCATAGTACCAAGGTCTTGAAAGAAGCTCAGGTGTGCGGTAGATAAGGTTGGTTGTGAATACCTTATTGATAAGACCGCTTTCATAAGCCTCATCGAAAATATCGAGACCGTTGCAGAAAAGACCAAAGCTTGTGCAAACGAAAATGCGCTTTGCCTTGAGAGCCTTAAGCTTTTTGGCAACCTCAATCATTGATTCGCCTGATGAAATCATATCGTCAACGATTACAACATCCTTGCCCTCAACGTTAGCGCCGAGGAATTCGTGAGCAACGATCGGGTTTCTGCCGTTAACAATGCGTGAATAGTCACGGCGCTTGTAGAACATACCAAGCTCAACCTCAAGAACGGTTGAATAATAAATGCAGCGACCCATACCGCCCTCGTCAGGGGAGATGACCATAAGGTTTTCCTTGTCGAAGTGGATGTCGTCAATAGCCTTGGTCATAGCCTTGATCATCTGGTAAACGGGCTGAACGTTCTCAAAGCCGTGGAGCGGAGTTGCGTTCTGAACTCTCGGATCGTGTGCGTCGAAGGTGATGATGTTATCAACGCCCATATCGAGGCAAAGCTCCTGGAGCATATTTGCGCAGTCAAGTGACTCTCTTGATGAGCGCTTATGCTGTCTGCCCTCGTAAAGCATGGGCATAATAACGGTAATTCTTCTTGCCTTACCGCCGATTGCGCTGATTGCACGCTTAAGGTTTGCGTAATGCTCATCGGGGCTCATGGGTACATCCATGCCGTACATTTCGTAGGTTACGCCGTAGTTGAAGCAATCGCAAAGGATGAACAAATCATATCCGCGAACAGTCTGGCGAATTGTTGCCTTGCCTTCGCCCGTGCCGAAACGGGGGAAGTGAATATCAACAAGGTATGAATCACGGTCATAGCCTTGGAATGAGAGAGTAGATTTATGCTCCTCATGTCTTTGTGAGCGCCAGCTTGTAAGATACCAATCAATTTTCTTGCCGAGCTCCTCACAGCCGGGCAAAGCGATGATGCCTAAAGGACCGTAAGGTATAGTCTCGAAGTTTTCGTCAAATCCTGCCATTTTACAAACCCCTTTTTCAATAATTTGTTTTTTGTGACAAAAAAGTACATATATATTGTACAAAATTAAATCTCTTTTGTAAACATCAAAACTAAATTTATTATAATATTTTAGG